>JBFIIN010000023.1:0-16052 GCA_041601225.1 Oceanococcus sp. | reverse complement strand
CCGACCTGATTGGCGGCGCCATAGTGGCTGCCGGTGATCTGGTTATCGACGGTTCGGTACGCGGTGAGCTCGCTCGCCTGCGCGCCAATCTCTCTCATTAAAGTTACGCAGGATTGCACCCCATGCAATTGAACCCTTCCGAGATCAGCGAACTGATCAAATCCCGTATCGAGAACTTCGAGTCGCTGACCGAAGCGCGCAATACGGGCACCATCGTCAGCCTGGCCGACGGCATCGTGCGCGTGCACGGCTTGTCCGATGCCGTATTGGGCGAGATGCTGGAATTCCCCAACGAGACCTATGGTCTGGCATTGAACCTGGAGCGTGACTCCGTCGGCGCCGTGATCCTGGGTGAGTACAAGCATCTGACCGAGGGTGACACGGTCAAGACCACGGGCCGCATTCTGGAAGTGCCGGTGGGCCCCGAATTGCTGGGTCGGGTGGTGAACTCGCTGGGTCAGCCCATCGATGGCAAGGGCGTGATCGACGCCAAGCTGTCCGATCCCATTGAAAAGGTGGCGCCGGGCGTGATCGAGCGCCAATCGGTGGATCAGCCGGTGCAAACGGGCTACAAGTCGGTGGACTCCATGGTTCCGGTGGGTCGCGGCCAGCGCGAATTGATCATCGGCGATCGTCAGACGGGCAAAACCGCCCTGGCCATCGACGCCATCATCAACCAGAAGAGCACGGGCGTGAAATGCGTCTACGTGGCCATCGGCCAGAAGGCCTCGTCAATCGCCAACGTGGTGCGCAAGCTGGAAGAA
Source organism: Oceanococcus sp. (assembly GCA_041601225.1). Lineage (GTDB taxonomy): Bacteria > Pseudomonadota > Gammaproteobacteria > Nevskiales > Oceanococcaceae > JBFIIN01. The sequence goes on along the minus strand of JBFIIN010000023.1, from coordinate 15,288 downwards.
AACGACGCCATGGCGCACACCATTGTGGTGGCCGCGCCGGCATCTGAATCCGCCGCCATGCAGTTCATCGCGCCCTACGCGGGTTGCACCATGGGCGAATACTTCCGTGATCGCGGTGAAGACGCATTGATCGTGTATGACGATCTGTCCAAGCAGGCCGTGGCCTATCGCTCGGTGTCGCTGTTGCTGCGCCGTCCGCCAGGTCGTGAAGCCTACCCGGGCGACGTGTTTTATCTGCATTCACGCCTGCTGGAGCGCGCCGCGCGGGTCAATCCGGCCTATGTGGAGAAATTCACCAATGGTGAGGTCAAGGGCAAGACGGGTTCGCTGACGGCGTTGCCGATTATCGAAACCCAGGCCGGTGACGTGTCCGCCTTCGTGCCGACCAACGTGATCTCCATTACCGACGGTCAGATTTTCCTGGAAACCGATTTGTTCAACGCGGGCATCCGCCCGGCCATGAACGCCGGTGTGTCGGTGTCGCGGGTGGGTGGCGCGGCCCAGACCAAGATCATCAAGAAGCTCGGCGGCGGTGTGCGTCTGGCGCTGGCGCAGTTCCGCGAACTGGCGGCTTTTGCCCAGTTCGCCTCGGATCTGGATGAAGCGACCCGCAAGCAGCTGGAGCGTGGTCAGCGCGTGATGGAGCTCATGAAGCAGGCGCAGTACGCGCCGCTGTCGGTGGGCAACATGGCCTGTTCCCTGTATGCCGCCGATAACGGCTATCTGGATGATGTGCCGGTCAACAAGGTGGTGGATTTTGATACCGCCATGCACCGTTACCTCAGCTCCGAACAGGCTGATCTGCTGGCGACCATCAACGAAACCGGCAATTACAACGCCGAGATCGAGGCCGGTATCAAGGCGGCCATCGAAGGCTTCAAGAAGCAGTGGTCTGCGTAGTGTTGCGGCACACTCAGCACATTCCAGGAGCCCGAATCGATGGCTAATGCCAAAGAAATTCGCACCAAGATCGCCAGCGTAAAAAATACGCAGAAGATCACCAAGGCCATGGAAATGGTGGCGGCCAGCAAGATGCGCAAGGCCCAGGATCGCCAGGCGGCGACCAAGCCTTATGCGGAACGCATGCGCCGGACCATAGGACATCTGACCACCGCCAACCCGGAATACAAGCATCCCTTCCTGATTGATCGGCCGGAGGTGAAGCGCGTGGCCTTCATCATCGTGTCCACCGACCGCGGGCTGTGTGGCGGCCTGAACGTCAATCTGTTCCGCGCGGCGATCGGCTCGATTCGCCAATTTCGCGAGCAGGGCGTGGATTGTGATCTGGCCATTATCGGCAGCAAGGCCAAGGCCTTTTTCCGGCGCATGGGCGGCCGAGTCCTGGCCGAAACTTCCGGCCTTGGCGATACGCCGCATCTGGATCAGATCATTGGCGTCATGAAGGTGGTGACTGACGCCTATCGCAATGGCGATGTGGATCGGGTGTATCTGGTCAGCAACGATTTCGTGAACACCATGACCCAGAGCCCCGCGGTGCAGCAGTTGCTGCCGGCCGAACCGGTCAAGGACGAGGGTCTGCTCGATCTGTGGGATTACATTTACGAGCCCGACGCCGCTGAGCTGCTGGACGCGGTGATGCTGCGCTACATCGAATCGCAGGTATTCCAGGCGCTGGTTTCCAACGTGGCTTGTGAGATGGCAGCGCGGATGATCGCGATGAAAAGCGCTTCCGACAATGCGGGCGAAATCATCGATGGCCTGCAGCTGGCCTATAACAAGGCTCGGCAGGCGGCGATCACCCAGGAACTGGCGGAAATCGTCGGCGGCGCGGCAGCGGTATAGAGAATTTGAATGTCATTGCCTGCCAGCCAAACCGGTCCCCTGGCAATGACGCAGCATTAAAAATAGAGAGCACAAGATGAGCAACGGCAAAATTGTCCAGATTATCGGCGCGGTGGTCGATGTTGAATTCGATCGTGAAAACCTGCCCAAGGTTTACGACGCCCTGACCGTGGATGGTACGGGTCTGACCCTCGAAGCGCAGCAGCAGACCGGCGACGGCGTGGTGCGCTGCATCGCCATGGGCGCGTCAGAAGGTCTGAAGCGCGGTTTGACCGTGCAGAATACCGGGGCGCCGATATCCGTGCCGGTCGGCAAGGGCACCCTGGGCCGGATCATGAACGTGCTGGGTGAGCCCCAGGACGAGCGCGGTGATGTGCAGACCGAAGATCGCTGGCCGATTCACCGGGCCGCGCCGAGCTACGAAGAGCAGTCCGGCTCTACCGACCTGCTGGAAACCGGCATCAAGGTTATCGATCTGCTTTGCCCCTTCGCCAAGGGCGGCAAGGTCGGCCTGTTCGGCGGCGCCGGCGTGGGCAAGACCGTGAACATGCTGGAACTGATCAATAACATTGCCCGTGAGCACTCCGGCTTGTCGGTCTTCGCGGGTGTTGGTGAGCGGACGCGTGAGGGCAACGATTTCTATCATGAGATGTCCGAGGCCGGCGTAATCCAGCTGGAGAAGCTGGAAGATTCCAAAGTGGCAATGGTCTATGGCCAGATGAATGAGCCGCCGGGCAATCGCCTGCGCGTGGCCTTGACCGGCCTGACCATGGCCGAGTATTTCCGCGACGAAGGTCGTGACGTGCTGCTGTTCGTTGACAACATTTACCGCTACACCCTGGCCGGTACCGAGGTGTCTGCCCTGCTGGGCCGCATGCCGTCGGCGGTGGGCTACCAGCCAACGCTGGCTGAAGAAATGGGCGTGCTGCAAGAGCGCATTACCTCGACCAAAAATGGGTCGATCACTTCGGTGCAGGCGGTTTACGTGCCGGCCGATGATTTGACTGATCCCTCACCCGCCACCACCTTTGCGCATCTGGACGCCACCGTGGTGTTGTCGCGTGACATCGCTTCCTTGGGTATTTACCCGGCCGTGGATCCCCTGGATTCCAGCAGTCGCCAGCTCGACCCGAACGTGATCGGCGATGACCATTATCAGACGGCTCGCGATGTGCAGGGTGTGCTGCAGCGCTATAAAGAGCTCAAAGACATCATTGCGATTCTGGGCATGGATGAATTGTCCGAAGAGGACAAGCAGATCGTAACTCGGGCGCGCAAAATTCAGCGGTTCCTGTCGCAGCCTTTTCACGTCGCCGAGGTGTTTACGGGTTCTCCAGGCAAGTACGTCTCGCTCAAGGACACCATCGCCGGCTTCCGTGGCATTGTGGCCGGCGAGTATGACAACTTGCCCGAGCAGGCCTTTTACATGGTCGGCACCATCGACGAAGCCGTCGCCAAAGCCAAGGGCCTCTAAGGTCAGGCAGGGTTGGATATGAAACTGCATGTCGACATAGTCAGCGCCGAAGGCGAGATTTTCGCCGGTTCAGCTGCCATGGTGTATGCCCCGGCGGTCATGGGCGAGGTCGGTATCGCTCCGCGCCATGCGCCCTTGCTTACCAAGCTGAAACCCGGGGCCGTTCGGGTCGAAGATGATGCCGGCGAGCAGCAGGAGTTTTTCGTTTCAGGCGGCATCCTCGAAGTGCAGCCCCATCATGTGACCGTGTTGGCGGATACCGCAGAGCGTGCCCACGATATCGATGAAGCCGCCGCCGTCGAAGCCCAGCGCCGCGCCGAGGAAGCGCTGTCGCAGGCGCATGCGGATGTGGATCTGGCCCGGGCCCAGGCCGAGCTGGCTGAAGCTGCGGCCCGCCTGCATCTTCTGCAGAAGATCAAACGGCGCTAGGCTACGCCAGCACGCCGCCGCATGCGCAGTGCAGCGCGCTGGGAATCCGCCCGGCGGACCGTTTCGCCAGCCGTTCGGCATTTTCAGGCCATAATCTCCCGCCTATGAAATCTGAACTGCATTGTGTGATTCTCGCTGCGGGCCAGGGCACGCGCATGAAGTCGAGGCGGCCGAAAGTGCTACAGCTGCTTGCCGGGCGCCCCTTATTGCAACATGTGCTCACTACCGCGCAGGCCTTGCAGCCAGCAGGGCTGCATGTTGTGTACGGTCATGGCGGCGCCACCTTGCCGGAGGCCTTCGCCGCCCAAGCTGATATCCAATGGGTTGAACAGCCGCAGCAGCTGGGTACCGGCCATGCCGTGGCCCAGGCGCTGCCGGGTATTCCCGATGGGGCCACGGTCCTGGTGCTCTACGGCGATGTGCCGCTGACCCCACCAGACACCTTGCGTGCGCTGGTGGCCGCCGCGCGTTCTCAACTGACCTTGCTGACCGTCGAGCTCGACCGGCCCGATGGCTACGGCCGGATTTTGCGCGATGACACCGGGCAGCTGCGGGCGATCATCGAGCACAAGGACGCCAGCGCAGCTCAACGTAAGATCCGCGAGGTCAATACCGGGCTCATGGCGGGTTCGGCAACCGCGCTGCGGGGCTACGTGGATGGCCTGTCCAGAGATAACGCGCAGGGTGAGTATTATTTGACCGATTGCGTGGCCCTGGCCGTGGCCGCTGGTCAGGCGGTGCAGAGCGTGGCGGCCGCGTGTGAAGCTGACGTGCTGGGGGTTAACGACCGTGCCCAGCTGGCGGCTGTAGAGCGCATCTACCAGCGCCGCCAGGCCGCCGTCCTGATGACCCAGGGCCTGCAGCTACTGGATCCCGAGCGCTTTGATGTGCGGGGCGAATTGCGAGTGGGCGCGGATTGCCAGATTGATGTGAATTGCGTGTTTGAGGGCCGGGTCGAACTCGCTGATGATGTCCGGATCGGCCCGAATTGTCAGCTGCGGGATGTGCGTGTGGGCGCAGGCACCCGGATTGCGGCCAACAGCGTGCTGGAGCAATGCGACATCGGCGCCGCTTGCGCAATCGGGCCTTTTGCGCGCATTCGCCCGGGCAGCCTCCTGGCGGATGCCGCGCGGGCAGGCAATTTCGTGGAAATCAAAAATGCCCGGATCGGGCCGGGCAGCAAGATCAATCATCTGAGCTACATCGGCGATGCGACCCTGGGGGCCGGGGTCAATATTGGCGCGGGAACCATTACCTGCAACTACGACGGCGCCAACAAGCACCGTACGGAAATCGGTGATGATGCTTTCATCGGCTCCAATTCATCGCTGATTGCGCCCGTAGTCATTGGCTCTGGAGCCACGGTCGGAGCTGGGTCCACGATCAGCAAGCCGGCGCCAGCCGGCGAGCTGACCGTGGCCCGCGGCAAACAGGTTACGCTGCGTGGCTGGCAACGGCCGCGCAAGCAAAAGGATTGAGTCCGACCGGATCGCCGGCAGGAAATCTACAGTCCCCAGCGAACTGGCTGGCCGCGCGCAGGGCAAGAATGGAGCTGAAAACGGCTGTTCAGGTTTTCTCCAGGCTTCAGACCGCGCATAATTGCTCGGACGGGGCTGAAAACCGTCGGATTCACGACCATGCATATCAAATACATGCTGCGAGGATGGAGCGGACTCGTGGCTGGAGACTGCCAAATGCTTGCCCAGATGCGCGGAATGCCGATGCGACTTATGAATGTTCGATTTTCACTTGTCCTGCTGGGAGTCTTGAGTCTTGCCGCCTGTGGCGGCAGCAGCGGTGGAGGTAGCGGGGGGAATACGCCGCCCCAGGCGATTGCGGGGCCTGACCGGATCGCCAGCGGTGGCGACCCCGTTACTCTGATCGGCACCGCCAGCGATGCCGACGGCAACGACTCCATTGTGACCTTGGTGTGGAATCAGATCGCCGGACCTGCGGTTGATATTGCGATCACCCGCAATGGTACGACCCAGATCAGCGCTACCTTTGTCGCGCCCACTGTGGTTGCTCCAACCACTCTGACCTTTGAGCTGTCGGCGACCGACAACAGCGGCCTGATGGGTAGCGACGATGTGAACGTTGTGGTCAACCCGGCGCCATCGACCGAAGTGCCGGTGGTCAGTGCCGGTTCCGATCTGATCGCCACCGCGGGTCAGTCGGTGCGGCTGGAAGGCGAAGCAGTCGACCCCGACGGCGAGATCGTGAGTCGCCAGTGGTCGCAGGTTGCGACCGGTGCGCCCCAGGTCACTTTGACCAGTCAGGGCGACGGTTCGGTGGCGATCTTCACCGCACCCAATGTGACGGTGGAAACCCGCCTGGATTTCCGTTTCAGCGCGACCGACAACGCCAGTCCGCCGAACACCGCTTCCGACGATATGGTCGTCACACTGCAGCCCTTGCCGCTGCCAGCCGGACCGACAAAGCTGTTTGTTTCACTCAACGGGCCCAGCAACGAAAACATCATTCAGACCTTCGTTGAGTCCACGCCGGGTTTCATGGATTACGTGGCTGGCGCCGAGTTCACCTCGATCGACAACGAAGGCATTGCGCTGGACATCATGGGCAACGCCACCCATATCGGTGACGATGACGATCTCAATTTTGGCGGATTTTCAACCCTGTGCCGGCTGGACGCACGGGGCGGTGGGGCGACATTTGCCGACGAGGTGCGTGATCGGGATGTGCGGGGGATCAACCTGTTCCCGGTTGGAACCAGCAACAGCTCCGGTCTGGGTAAGGATCCCGGCGGCAAGGGTGTAACCATGGCTCATGAGCGCGGCCTGGTTATCGTCGCCAACAACGGCGGACAGAATGTCAAGGCCTTTGGTTCGGCGGTGGAGCATGACATTGGCGCGCTTATAACCGCCAGCACGGGCGCCCGGCCCTGGGACGTAGCCTATGACGAAGATCGCGACATACTGTATGTGGCGGCCACCAACGGCACTATTCGCGTGCTGGATTCGTTCGTAGCCTCAGTTGAAGCCGGCGCTTCAGCTTTGGAAACCCGCGTCATGCGGATCTTCAACAGCGGCGGCGCCCGGATTGCGCGGAACCTTCACGGCATTGCCTATGAGCCGGCCGGTGATCGTCTGGTCGTCTCCGATGTCGGGGCGACCGTTGCCGATGGCGCACCAGGCGCCAATGGCGATGGCGCGCTGTATATTTTTGACGGTGTGCGCAATCTCAACGGCGACGTCGTGCCGCGAATCGTGATCCAGGGTACCTCCACGGGCCTTGGCGATCCTGTTGATGTCGTGCTCAACGGCCGCGACCTGTTGGTGGCGGAGAAGGCGAACGACAAGATCTTGCTGTTCCGCAACATTTTTACCAGCAGCGGCGGCAATGTGTTTCCGTCCAGTTCCATCGACATCGCGACGCCCGAGGCGCTGGCCCTGCAGCTGCTGAACATGCCGCCCCGTCCGGCCGTCACCGACATTTCTTCAGCCAACACGGCCATCGGGTCACTGTTGCTGTCGGTGAGCATCGATGGCCAGCCGACGGTTGTGCGCCTGAATCCGAATCTCGGCGCGCAGAACAACGCCGCGCGATTCTCCATTCCCGGCGGCGCCGCGCGGACCTACGGACTGGTATTGGATACGGCAGGCGATGGCTATTTGCTGGGCGAAGATCCGGGCGACCTGGGGCCGAACTTTGGTACGCTTTACGTCATCAGCCGTCTGGCGAAGCAGCGCACTCCCGGTGCCGGCGGCGCATTTGACCCGCTCCGTGATCGTGAAATGAATGACGCCGCGGGCGAAATTGATGAAGAACCGCAATTGCAGTCGCCGCGCGGCGTAGATATCGATCTTGAGCGTGGATTGCTATTTGTGACCGACGTGGCGCCCAACCTCAATCCCAGTCCGATCAGCAATGTTCTGGAAATTGAGGTGATCAGTCTGTGCGGCACGGGCGATATTCTGGCGCGCGTGAGCACCTCGCCAGAGAATACCGACACCGATTTCGGTGCGGATCTGGACTTTGACCCGGAAACCGGAGATTTGTATGTCGCCATGCGGAACGGAAAAGTTGCCATTTTCCGTAACTTCGCGGCGACCTTCCAGTTGAACCCCCCACCTTTGGTGGTTGAGCCGCAACGCATTGGTCCACTGGGCTTGACCCAAGCGGCGAGTACCGATTTGCGCGGGATCGAATACATCGGAGGGAGTGCAGACACGCTGATCGTGAGCGATGTGGGCAACCCGGGCTCGGATTCTGACGGTCAGATTCTGATCTTGCGCAATGCCCGCAATATGAGCTCGACGAAGTTGGTCGACGCCACCATTTCCGGCGGCCAGACCAATCTGGGCAATCCCGTGAGCCTGGCCTATAACGGCAAGGATCTGTACGTGTTGGATCAGATCCGGCAGATGGTTCTGCGTTTCAACAATGTGTTGACCCGGAATCTGGGCAACACCCCGCCCGATGCAATTACCAATACCGGGGCCTTCGGTGGCACGCCGCAAAGCCTGATCGTCGTGCCCGACTATCTGTCCGAACGGCCCGCGCAGCAGCAATAAGCGGCGGCGGGCGGGGCGCCATGGGCGCGCCCGCCCCTTAATCGGCCAGCGTGACAACCACTGGCGCGTGATCTGACGGCCGCTCCCAGCGGCGTGGCACGAGGTCGACGCGGCAATCGACGCAGGCCTGGGCCAGGGCCGGACTGAGCAGGATGTGGTCTATGCGCAGGCCAAGATTGCGGCGAAAGCCGGCCGCGCGGTAATCCCACCAGGTGAAGCGGTCCTTGTTCTCGGGATCGTCTGCCGCGCCGTGGTCAAACTGTGGCCAGGGGTCGCTCAGGCCCAGAGCCAGCAGCCCGCGCAGCGCTTCACGCTCAGGCTCGCTGCATAGAATCTTGCCTTCCCAGGCAGCGGGGTCATAGGTGTCGGACGGAAACGGCGCGATATTGAAATCGCCCAGAACCACGACTTTGTCATGGGCCTTTAACTCCGCTTCGACGCGCGCGTGCAGTTCGCCGAGCCAGCTGAGTTTGAATTCGTACTTGTCGGAGCCCACCGCCTGGCCATTGACCACGTAGCAGCTAATCACGCGCACCCCGTTGATCGTCGCGGTGATCACGCGCGCTTGCCCGTCACTCAGCCCGGTCCAGTGATCGGTGGGTTCGGAGCGAGCCAGGATGGCAACGCCGTTATAGGTTTTCTGACCATGGAAAACGGCTTGATAACCGGCGGCCAGCAGCTCCGCCTGGGGGAAGTTTTCGTCGGTCTGCTTGGTTTCCTGCAAGGCCAGGACGTCGACCGGATTGTCGCTCAGCCAATCCAGCACATGCGGCAGGCGTACTTTGAGCGAATTGACGTTCCAGGTGGCAATTTTCATAGCGGCATCTCCCGGCTTCAGATCAGGCCGCTCTGGCGGAGCAGCGGATCGACCTGGGGTTCCCGGCCGCGGAACTCGCGAAACAACTCCATGGCGTCGGCGCTGCCGCCCCGCTCCAGGATGCTCTGGCGAAAGTGGCGGCCAGTATCCGCGTCGAAAATGCCCGATTCCTCAAAGGCTGAGAATGCATCTGCGGCCAGGACTTCGGCCCATTTGTAACTGTAATAACCTGCCGCATAACCGCCCCCGAAAATATGCGAAAAGCCACTGGCGAAGCGGTTCCAGGCAGGCGGCTGGATGACGCTGATGCCTGCGCGGATCGCCCGCAGGATGTCGTTCACCGCCGGTCCCTCCGCAGTTTTCGGGCCGTGCACGCGCAGATCGAACAGTGCCAGCTCGACCTGGCGGATCGTCTGTATGCCGGCATTGAAGTTACGCGACTGGCGCAGGCGATCCAGCCAGACCCCAGGTATGGCCGCCCCGGTTTCAAAGTGCTGCGCGAACAAGTCCAGCGACTCGCGCTCCCAGCACCAGTTCTCCATGAACTGGCTCGGCAATTCCACCGCATCCCACGCCACACCATTGATGCCCGACACGCCCAGGTAATTCACACGGGTGAGCATGTGGTGCAGGCCATGGCCGAACTCGTGGAAAAGGGTCGTAACCTCGTCGTGCGTAAGCAGCGCCGGCGCCGTCGCCGTGGCCGGGGTGAAATTGCAGCACAGAATTGCAACCGGAATCTGCGCGCCTTCGGACCCGACCACGCGGCCAGCGCAGTCATCCATCCAGGCGCCACCCCGCTTTTTTTCCCGCGCGTAGGGGTCCAGGAAAAAGTAGGCCAGCAACTCGCCACCTGCGTCCTGCACGCGGAAAGCGCGTACATCGGCATGCCAGACACTCAGATCCGGAGCTTCCTGAACCTGGATGCCGAACAGACGGCCGGAGATGGCAAAAAGGCCCTTGAGGACTTGGGGCAGCGCGAAGTAGGGTTTGAGAAGTTCATCAGAAAAATCATAGCGCTGCGCCTTCAGCTGCTCACTGTAGTAGGCCAGATCCCAGGGTTCCAGGGTTGTGGGGCCGCCCTGCGCCTGAGCGAATTCGGTCAGCTCGGCAAGTTCTTCCAGAGCCCGTGGCCGGGCCTTGCTTGCCAGCTCCAGCAGAAAATTCTCAACGGCCTGTGGCGAGTCGGCCATTTTTGTGGCCAGCGACAGCTGCGCGTAGCTCGTAAAGCCAAGGAGTTGCGCCTCCTCGGCGCGCAACTGGAGAATTTCTTCGATCAATGGCCCGTTGTCCCAGCGACCCGCGTCGGGGCCCTGGTCGGAGGCCCGGGTGCAGTAGGCGGCGTAGACCCGCGCCCGCAGCTCGCGGTTCTGCGCATAGGTCAGCACCGCGTCGTAGCTGGGGAAATCCAGTCCAAACAGATAGCCGTCCTGATCACGGGCTTGCGCACGCCTGCGTGCCCGCTCAACGGCGGCTTCCGGAATGCCGGCGAGATCGGCCGGATCTGCGAGCACCATGCACCAGCCGTCCGTGGCGTCCAGCACATTTTGCTGAAAACGGTTTCCCAGTTCCGCCAAGCGTTGCTGAATTTCACGCAGGCGCTGCTTGGCCGTCTCCGGCAAATTCACGCCGGATAGACGAAAATCGCGCAATGCATTGGCCAGGAGCTGCGTCTGCGCTGGATCCAGATCGCTGTTTCTCGCCACCTGCTCGTAGGCCGCGAACAGCGCCGGGTTTTGGCCGACCTCGCTGCCGTATTCGGTCAGTTTGGGCAGGCAGGCCTCGTAGGCGGCCCGCCACTGAGGGGAATCCAGAACGCCATGTAAATGCGAGCCGGGGGAGAAAGCTTTGTGCAGACGATTGTCGGCTTCCTCCAGGGGGGCAATCAGCGTGTCCCAGCTTGGCTGGCCGCGGGCGGTCAGACGGGCGATCAACTGCCGGTTGTCACGGAGAACCGCGTCGACCGCTGGCTCCAGCTGCTGCGGCGTGATCTTCGACCACGGCGGGGTCTGTGCTTTCCAGTCCAGCAGGGGGTTACTCATTCAGTTGTCCATGGGTGCCTGGCACCGCTCGCGTTGTCGGGCCGGTAATAGGCCACAGTTCTCCAGTGCATTCAACAGCTGCCCCGCCAGGCCTGACTCGAGTGCCTGCTCGTCCCGCGGCGCAGGGCCGGGGCAGGCCTCAATTGAACAAGGCCTGCATGTCGACATCCGCGGTTTCCAGTTCGGAGAACTCCAGCGATTGTGCCGCTTTGAAGCCAAATGGACGGGCGATGAGCAGGTCCGGGAATTGCGCGATGCGGAGATTGCTGGCCTTGACTCGTTCGTTGTAGATCTCACGGCGGTCGGCAATGCTGTTCTCCAGCCCGGTTATTCGTGCCTGCAACTGCCTGAACTTTTGGTTGGCCTTGAGCTCGGGGCAGGCTTCCGCGACTGTGAATAGCTGACCCAGGCCGAGTCGCATCTGGGTTTCGGCCTGTCCGACCGCGCGCACATTGCCCTGCTGGCGCGCCCGATGTGCCGAGGCGAGGGCATCCATCACCTTGGCCAAGGTATCCTGTTCGAATTCCATGTATTTCCTGCAGGTCTCCACGAGCTTGGGCATCTCGGCGTGACGCTGCCTGAGCAGGGTATCGATATTGCGCCAGGCTGTGCGTACCGCATGCTGAAGCGCGACCAGATTGTTATAAATAACAATCGTATACAGCAGCGCAGCGGCGATCAGGCCCCACGATACGAAGCTGTATATCTCAGCCAAGGCGTCTCCCGTAACCAGACATGCGGTGGTGCATGAAGTCTATCATTGGCATCCCGCTTCCCGTTCCGTGAGTGCCCAGCATGAATGACGATATCGATCTATTGGTCCTAGGTGGTGGCAGTGGCGGTATCGCGTGCGCGCGACGGGCCGCACGCTATGGCGCCAAGGTTGCCGTCGTCGAATCCGGCCTGCTAGGCGGCACCTGTGTGAATGTGGGCTGCGTGCCGAAGAAGCTGATGTGGCACGCGGCGCAGCTGGCCCATGCGGCTGCAGATGCCGAAGGTTATGGTTTTGATCGGCTGGAACCGCGGCTGAACTGGACGGGTCTGGTAACGCGCCGCGAGGCCTACCTGCGTCGCCTCAATGGTATTTATCAGCGCAATCTCGAGAGCGATGATGTCGCCATCATTGCCGGTCAGGGGCGGTTCGTTGACGCGCACACCGTTGCCGTAGCCGGGCGTCAGTTGCGCGCGCAGAGGATACTGATCGCCACGGGTTCGCGGCCGCTGTGGCCGGCGCTGCCCGGCGCAGAGCTGGGCACGGATTCCAACGGGTTTTTCGCGCTGACGAGGCAGCCGCGGCGCGTCACTGTGGTGGGCAGCGGCTATATCGCCGTGGAACTCGCGGGCATGATGCGGGCCTTGGGCTCACAGGTGAGTCTGCTGCTGCGTCGCGACAGCGTACTCAATCACTTTGACCCCATGCTGGGGGAGATTCTGTGTGACGAAATGCATGCCGCCGGCATAGAACTCCATTTCCGGTCCCAGGTGCAGTCCGTGCGGCGCGAAGGCTCGGAGCTCTTCATCACAACGGACACGGCCGGAGAGCTGGCCAGTGAAGTGCTGATCTGGGCCATCGGTCGTGAACCGAATACCACGGGGCTTGAGCTCTCGGCCGCTGGTCTGGACCTCGGAGCCAAAGGCGAGATCGTCGTGGATAAGTTCCAGGTGACCAGTCAGCCGCATATCTTCGCGGTGGGTGATGTGAGCGGAGCGCCGGAACTGACGCCCGTGGCCATTGCCGCCGGGAGGCGCCTGGCTGACCGGATATTTGGCGGGCAGGATGAGCGGCGCCTGGATTACGGGCTGATCCCGTCGGTGGTCTTCAGTCACCCGCCCATAGGCACCGTGGGCTTGAGCGAGCCGCAGGCTCGCGCCCGGTATGGCGAGCAGGTGCGGGTTTACGAATCGCGGTTCAAGTCGTTGTATACCAGCCTGCTGGAGGAAAAGGTGCAGAGTGCAGTCAAGCTGGTGGTTGAAGGGCCGCAGGAGCGTATCGTCGGGCTGCACACGATTGGTCCGGGATCAGATGAAATGCTCCAGGGTTTTGCGGTTGCGCTCGCCATGGGTGCGACCAAGCGTGATTTTGACGACACCATTGCCATTCACCCCACGGCGTCGGAGGAATTGGTCACCCTGAATTAATCCGGCTGGCTCAGGGCCCACTTCCCGAGAGCGTTCAGCGCTTGACCGCGCTGTGCCGGCCCGTCATGAAACGGCATGAGAAAGGTGGGTCATGCCGGACTGGCGGGCAGCAATTCGCGGTTGAGCAACCAGTTCCGCGCATCGGCCGCATCCCGTTCAAACCAGGCCTGCGCAGACCCCAGGCGGAAGCTGTAGCCCCAGGCATCCATGTCCCGGCACATGCGCTGACGATCCATGCCCGGGATCTGGTCGGCGAACAGAATTTGCAGATAGCACACGGCATTTTCTTCCAGATCATCGCCGCCGGCATCGGTATGAAGTTCGCGGCGGCGGGCGGCATCCATGCAAAGCCAGTGGCAGGCTTCGTGCAATATGGAATGCACAGGTGTGTCCGGACGGACATAGATGTGCGTGCCGATCAGGCCGGCTTCTTCGTCACCCCAGTAGCTCCCGGGTATTGGTGATCCAGGGCCGACCAGAACGAGTTGCAGGCCGCGGGCGGCCAGCAGACCCTCAATGCTCGCGGAATCGGCATCCTGCCAGCGCAGGACGGCCCGCGTCATGGCCGGGGCCCGGCATAGGGACTCACAGCTCGACGACATCCCGGTCGCTTTCCGGCTGCTCCAGCACGGTGATTACGGTGCCGGCGGGATCCAGAATGCGAAACGACAGCTCCCCCCATTCCATGCGCTTGGGCTGCCCCAGAATTTCCACCCCGAGTGCGCGGATGCGCTGATACTCTGCATCGACGTCATCCACTTCCATGCCGATGCATAGGCCGCGGGTGATGACACCGGGCTGAAAGATCGGCCGCTGTTTTGCGTCGCTGGCGTTGGAAAAACCCAGCTCGTAGCGACCGACCCGCAGATGCAGATACCAGTCGGACTCGAAGATTAATTCGGCCAGCAAGACCCGCAGGTAGAAGTCGCGACATTCGCTGAGCGCATGGGTGGAGATAATCGGATAGAGCTGCTGGAGGGCCATTGGGCTAGTATCCCGCCGAAGTCAATCGACCCAGCAAGGCTCCGTGAGCCTCCCAGTTCCGCCCGTCAAACCCAGAGATTCGCGCCCGGGCCCGGATCGCCGCCGGCAGGCAATTCAGGTTGATGCTATAGCCGTCGGGATTGGAGCGCGGTACATAAAAAGATTTCACGCCGCAGTGGCGACAAAACAGGTGGCGTGCCACCCGGCTGTTGAAGCGGTATTCGCTCAGCGCGTCCTGCCCGCGGTGCAGGTGAAAGTGGCGGGCCGGCACGATCAGGTGCAGAAAACTGCTGCGCTGACAGATCGAACAGTTACAGCTCAACACCTCCAGTGTGGCCGGGGGGGTGAATTCAAATTTCACGGCCCCACAATGGCAGCCGCCGTCTATGCGCGATTCTAGCCCGTCAGCGTATCTGCCCCCAGCACCATGTTTTCGCATTGGACCGCCTCTCCCTCCATAAAGGCGACGCCCCAGCGCCACAGGCGGGCGAGGCCCTGGGCCGCGGCGATCCGCGGCGCCGAAATCTGGATATTGTTGTTTTGCGCGAAGTTGAGCAAGTCGTCAAATTCTTCTGGGATGGGAATCAGCCCGGAAAGTGCGGGTTCGCAGGCGGGGTCGATGCGGATCCAGTCCAGCGGCAGGGGCTGGACGACATCTGGATTTTCGCCGCGCGCCCGAAACATGCCGACTTCGGCACCGAGGAATTTGAGGCCATCCGCGAGGCGCAGTGCGGCACGCGGGTGCACGCCCACCACATCCTCGGCCATCTCCAGCACCAGATAGCGATAGGCTTCGGGATGTCCGCACAGCTTGCGCTTGAGCCACTTGACCAAATCCTGGTCCTGCCTTACCGAATCGCCACTGAGCTTGATGAACATCCGCGATTCGGAGGCGCTGCGCTGACGCAGGACCCAGATCGCATTGTCGATAGTCCAGCGATCAATCAATGGTAATAACCCGGCCTGCTCGGCATCATCATAGAATTCGCGCAGCGGATGTTCGGTGCCGTCAGGGTCAACCAAGCGCACAAACACGTCGAAATTCGCGGTTCCTCCCCGCAGGGG
>JBFIIN010000022.1:0-16268 GCA_041601225.1 Oceanococcus sp. | reverse complement strand
TCTTGCCGAAGATGTCCGGCTTGTAGGCGGTCTGGATCACGGTGGCCCAGCCGCCGCCGTCCAGTGCGTAGCGGACTTCCGCCGCGGCCTGCTTGAGCAGCCAGCAGAAGCGCCCGCCAGTCATCGCGCCGGACAGATCCTGGATCGGCGCGGAGTCGCTGACCATAAAGCCCTGGGGGGCGAACTCCTCGGTCAGGTCGCCGATGCTGGAGGCCCGGAAATTCAGCGGCCGGCTGGCCAGGTGCACGCTGGCGACTTCCTCGAAGACCTGGTCCAGCCGATCGCCCGGCCGGCCCAGCCGCCAGGCGACGCCGCCAGTGACGGCGATCGCTGAGATGCTGGCCGCAGCCGCCAGCAAGCGGCGCCGGCTCAGGTCGGGCCTGCGGGAGTCGGCTTCCAGCCGGTGCAACGCGGCGAGTTCATCGCGCGACAGCGCGACATCATCGAACAGTTCGTTGATTGCATTTTTCAGGGGGAGTTTGCTCATGAGCCTTCTCCGATCCGGAAGACCTTGTTCTCGTCGCTGCTGAACTTGCGCTTGAGACGGTGTATGCGGGCCAGCAGCGTCCCGCGCGGCGTGTCGGTCATCGTGGCGATTTCTTCCATGGTGTATCCCTCCACCGCCCAGAGGTACAGGACCTCGCGCTCGGGCCCGCTCAGCCGTGGCCAGATCTGCGCGACCAAATCCTTATGGATCTCGATGCTTTCCAGGCCGCCGGCGCGCAGATCGACAGCGCCGTCGGCAGCATCGAGTTCGTCCCACTGCCAACGCGCCTCGCTGCGCTTCTGGTCGAGAAAGGTGTTGCGCACCACCCGCAGGAAGTAGCGGATCGGCTCGTGGGCGACCCGGGCCGGCCGGTTCAGGTACTTGAGATAGGAGCTGTGCACCAGATCCATCGCCGTGTCCCGGTCGCCGGCCAGCGCCGTGGCGTAGCGGTAGGCCTGGTTCAAGGCGTTGTCGTCCAGTGTGTCCACAAGTTTCCTGATGGTGTTCGTTGCATCTCAATAACGATTGACCATGCGCTTTGATTGCATCGGCGATTCCTACGCCTCCGCGCAACGAAAAGCAATCAAGTACCGGGCGCGATCGTCCGTGCTGTAAAGGAGTCGAGAATGCGCATGCCCTCCATTCGCCTGCGGCAGCCCAACGGGCTTACCCGATACATGCGCGGACTGCGCGCACTGTTTTGCGTCGCGGCGCTTTCGTCCTGCAGCCTGTTGCCGACGGAGACGTCGCAGCGCGAGATTGCGTTGGAGCCGGACGACTGGCAACAGAAGGACTTCAGTGGGCGCGGCGAATACGTGCTGACGCCAATGGACGGCCGCCAAGTGCTGTGTGGGCACAGCCAGTCCAGCGCCTCGGCCC
The DNA here is from genome assembly GCA_041601225.1 of Oceanococcus sp. Classification (GTDB taxonomy): domain Bacteria; phylum Pseudomonadota; class Gammaproteobacteria; order Nevskiales; family Oceanococcaceae; genus JBFIIN01. Next base: position 14,902 of record JBFIIN010000022.1, on the reverse strand, counting down.
TGACTCGCGAGATCGCCGTCGACCTCACGCAGACACCGGTGCTCAGCTGGCGCTGGCGCGTCGTCTCCCCGGTGCGGCCACAAGATGAGAGGAGTCAACTGGGCGATGACTTTTCCGCGCGGGTCTATGTCGTGCATGCGCCGCCAGGGCGCTCACGGCTGGCAACCCGGGCGATCAACTACGTTTGGGCGGCGCAGGCCACCAATGGCGAGAGTTGGCCCAACCCCTACGGGATGGGGCGCTCGACGATGATCAGCCTGCGCAATGCCGAAGATGGCGTGGGCGTGTGGCAGGCCGAGACCCGCAACGTACGGGAGGACTTCCGCCGCTATGCCGGTGTCGAGATCGAGACCGTCCATGTCCTTGCGCTGATGACCGACTCGGACAATACCGGCCAGCAGTCCGCCGCCTGTTACGCCGACATCTGGTTTCGGGGCGAGTGATATCTGCGATGAGCCGGCGCGCCGTCAGTCGCCGAATCGTGCAATCAGAGGGCCACCCCGAACGTCTCCACCGAAAGGAGCCTGCAATGCCCAAGACGATCGTGCTCAATCTGACGGCCGGCCTGCTCGTCGCCCTGGCGTGGTTTTACGCTGTGCCCGGCTATTCTGCCGGCCCATCCCTGAACGGCTTCGATCTGAGCGAGCCGCTGGTGCCGCTGGACGAGATCCAGCACGGCGGGCCGCCGCGCGACGGCATCCCTGCCATCGACCGCCCGCACTTCATCGCCGCGGACCAGACCGACTTCCTGAAGCCCGATGACCGGGTGCTGGGTGTGGTCCGCAACAAGGTGCCCCGGGCCTATCCTGTGCGCATCCTGAACTGGCACGAGATCGTCAACGACCGGATCGCCGGCGAGGCCATCGTCGTGAGCTTTTGCCCCCTTTGCGGCACGGGCATGGTGTTCGGCGCGGATCTCGGCGCACAAGGGGTCACGGACTTTGGCGTTTCGGGCCTGCTCTACAACAGCGACATGCTGCTGTATGACCGCGCCACGCAATCCCTGTGGTCCCAGGTCATGGCCCAGGCGATTGCTGGACCCATGAAGGGCCGCCGTCTCAAGCAAGTGCCGGTTCGTCACACGAGCTGGGCGGACTGGCGGCGGCGCCATCCCGGCACCGAGGTCCTGTCGACGAAGACCGGCCATGATCGCGATTACGACCGCACGCCTTACGCAGGCTACGCCGATTCTCAAGCAGTCTACTTCTCGGTGCGCCACGCCGCGCCACCCACATATCATCCCAAGGAGCGCGTGCTGGGCCTGCGCATCGGGGACGTGGCCAAGGCCTATCCCTTCGTCGAGCTGGCCCGGCATGGCCAGCCGCGCGTGGCCGACTCGCTGGCCGGACACGATCTCTTCGTGCACTGGGACCAGCAGGCCGGCACCGCCTGGGCCACGAACGCCGACGGCGTCGAGCTGGCGGGCGTGGTCGGCTTCTGGTTCGCCTGGTTCGCGTTTCATCCGGATACGCTGGTCTGGCGGGAAGGGGCCGAGTAGGCCTGATTCTGGAGCGCGCTCGCTGATGGGGTCGACTGCTTCGCGCGTGGTCCGATTCGCAGGCAGTGGACTTCATCCGGTGCCCCAGTCGCCGCAAGAAGCGATGTCCATGGCCCTGCGAAGCACCAGCCTGCTGCCCTTGGCGCTGCTGGCCTGGCCTGTGCAGGCCACCCCGGGAGGCCTTGGCCGCCTATAGCGCACGCCCGCGTTGGCCAAAGACCGCGACGACATGAATTCGCCAAACGCAATCAACCCGTCGTGTGAAGCGTCTTCACATCGAACGCCCGCAATCCGGGCATTTCAAGCCAAGACATTTCAACCGACGGAGCAAATCCCCATGAAAAATCGCGCCCTTCTGTCCCTCGCCATCGCCTCGGCCATCGGTGCCGGGCTGGCGACGCATTCCGACACCGCCGAGGCCGCCCGCAAGGACAAGTGCTACGGCGTGTCCGAAGCCGGCAAGAACGACTGCGCGGCCGGTCCCGGCACCAGCTGCGCCGGCACCGCCAAGCTGAACTGGCAGGGCAATGCCTGGAAGCTGGTCAAGGCCGGCACCTGCGAGGACATCGTCACACCTTACGGCACGAACGGCAGTCTTGATCCGATTGCCGGCCAGGCCGGCTGGAAGGAAAAGGCGCCGTCCTGAGACGACCGCTTCGCTCCAGACCACAACCCGCACGCCCCGCCCAGCCGGGGCGTGCCACTTTCGGGGAGAGACTCATGACGATCCGCAAAACCTTGCTGCTGATCTGCGGCCTGCTCGGCGCACTGCCCGCCATCGCGGGCACCGAGCCGTACGATGACTGGCGCCTGGAAGCCAGTGCCAATGCCTTCCGCGAGGGCGAGACCATCGAGTTCGGCGTGGTGACACCGGCGCTGTTCCAGTTTCGCCAGGGCTCGCGCCACCACTGGTCGCTGTTCGCCAGCGCCGGAGCGCACGGCCTGGCCAACCAGCGGCTGGCGGGCCAGTCGGAGGTAGAGGAGGACCTGCTGAACCTGGAACTGTCCGCCGGCCTGTTCGCCAGCGGCCGCTTCCATGGCGACATGCTCTACCAGTACGGCAAGCTGGCCGCCACCTGGATCGACCTGGACGAGGACATCGCCGGTTCGGATGATGCGGTCGCCGGCGCGCTGCTGGAATCCGGCCTGGAGTTCAGCAGCCGCTTTTCCCGCGCTGGGCTCAGTGGCGAGCAACGCCGGCTGGCGATCCACCTGGGTCTGCGCTGGCGCTTCGGCTTCGATCCTCTGGACGGCCTGGAGGGCAAACCGGATCCGATCGAGGGCATCTCCTTCGTGATAGGCACCCGCCTGTCGCTGTGACATCGGGGGGCGATGCAATCAATCGGGCCACACAAGCGTCATTCTTAGGAAGCCCCCACTCCCTCCCTGAGAACGGTCCGTCCATGCATCACACTCCAGCCCCCGATCATCCCGCGCCGGCTTCGGTCGGCGCGGGATTCAAATCCGCACACACCGAAGCGTTGCGCCAGGGTTCGGGCCCCGTCGGCTGGCTGGAGATCCACGCCGAGAACTACCTGGTTGCCGGCGGTCCCCGGCACCGCCAGCTGGAAACGCTGCGGGCGCGCTATCCGCTGAGCATCCATGCGGTGGGCACCTCGCTGCTCAGCGCCGAGCCGGCTGACACCCGCCAGCTCGCCCGCATCCGCGCGCTGGTCCGGCGCTACGAGCCCTTCCTGGTCTCCGAGCACCTGGCCTGGTCGGCCTTCGGCGGCCATAGTTTCAACGACCTGCTGCCGGCGCCCTATACCGAGGAATCCCTGCGCCAGGCCTGTGACAACGTCGCGCGGCTGCAGGAGGCGGTCGGGCGCCAGGTGCTGATCGAGAATCCCTCGCTGTATCTGCGCCCGGCCGGCAGCGAGATGGACGAGCCGGACTTCCTCAATGCGCTGTGCCGGCGCAGCGGCTGCGGCCTGCTGCTGGACATCAACAACGTCGCCGTTTCGGCGGGCAATCTCGACTATTCGGCCGCCCATTACCTCGCGGCCATCGAGCCGCGCCACGTCGGCCAGATCCACCTAGCCGGCCACGCCATCGAGCGCACTGGCGGGCAGACCCTGCGCGTCGACGATCACGGCTCGAAGGTGGCGGACGCCACCTGGGACCTGTTCCGCAACTGGACCGCCGAACACGGCCCCAGGCCGACCCTGGTCGAGTGGGACTCCGACGTGCCCGAATTCCGCATGCTCGAGATCGAGGCCGCGAAGGCGGCCAGCGTCCTGGCGGCGATGGAGAGCCTGCATGCGGCTTGAGTCCTATCAGAAGTCATTCGCCGCGGCGCTGCTGTCCGAGCAAGCCACGATACCGCACGTCCTGTTCGCCGACGGGCCGCGCAACGAACTGGCCTGGCGGGTGTATCGCAACAATGTGCACTTCTCGCTGATGACGGCGCTGTCGGAGGCCTTTCCGGTGGTGCATCGGCTGCTGGGTGAGGAAGGCTTCGCGGCCCTCGCCCAGCGGTATGTCCGCGAGCACCCGCCGGCCAGCCCGGTCATGGTCGAGTACGGCGAGGCCTTTCCGGAATTCCTGCGGGCCCGGCTGCAGCATCCGCTGACCAGCTTCGTGCCCGACGCCGCGCGGCTGGATTGGCTTTATCTCCAGGCCCAGCATGCGGCCGATGCACCGTCCCTGGACCCCAGTGCGCTGGGCGAAGTGCCGCTGGATGATCTGGCGCGCGTGCAGCTGCGCCTGCACCCGAGCGTGCGGACATTCCTGTCGCCGATCCCGGCCGTGAGCATCTGGCAGGCCAACAAGCGCGGGCAACGCCAGGCCATTCATCTTGACGCCGGCGCCGAGGCCGCGTTGCTGCTGCGCCCGGTCGATGAGGTCCATGTGCTGCCGCTGGCGCCCGATGCCTGTGCGGCGGTTGCAGGTCTGGTCGCGGGCCACAGCATCGAGCGCGCCTGTTCGGCGCTGCCGGAAGACCTGGTCACGCAGACCTTGGCCTGCCTGCTGCAGCACGGCGCCATTACCGATCACTTCATCCCTGCGGAACGCGAACAATGAACAAAATCCTCGACCTCTACCAGCGCGGCGTGCAGCTGGCCCAGCGCCTGCCGGATTCCCTGCTCTCGCTGGGCCTGCGGCTGTCCATGGCCGGCATCTTCTGGCAATCGGCTCGCACCAAGGTCGACGGCTGGAACATCTTCCAGCCCAACGAGAACACGCTGTACCTGTTCGAGGACCTGTATCACACCGACTGGCTGCCGACCTCCGATGTCTTCGAGGCGCATGCGGCCACCCTGGGCGAGCACGTCTTCGCGGTGATGCTGTTCCTGGGCCTGGGCACCCGCCTGGGCGCGCTGGGCCTGCTCGGCATGACGGTGGTGATCCAGAGCGTGAACGCCCTGTCGGCCTGGCCGACCCATCTGCTGTGGGCCTCGGCGCTGCTGGTGATTCTGGTCCGCGGTCCGGGCCTTTTCTCGCTGGATCATTGGCTCGCGCCGCGCCCGCTCGGCGCCCCGGGATGAACGAGGCCGCAGCATCAATGCGCAAAGGAGTTATCGACATGAACAGAATGATCTTGGGACTAACCGTTTTCCTGCTACTGCCCGTGCAGGCCCAGGCCGCGAACTTCTTCACCAGTTTCGAAAACCAGAACCAGCGCACCGCCGGCAGCTTTACGGTGAGCGATGGCGGCCTGTCGGCGACTTTCGAAGGCGGCACGGCGTTCACCATCGGCAACACGGCGCTGTACCGCAGCGGCGATGTCTCCTGGATGCTCGATCCGCAAGGCACCAACACCCGGGGCACCAGCACGGGCGTTGGCGACGTGACGCTGTCCGAACCGGCCGAGCGGGTGAAGGGCTATATCCGCACCGAAAACGCGGTGGCGATGGCGCGCATGCAGGTGATCGATGCGAGCGGCGCGGTCGTGCGCGAGGTGGGGGCGACGAACACCGGCTGGACCGAGGTCGCGCACCAGGTGACGGCCGGCGAGGCCCGCATCACCCGTCTGCGCTTCCTCAATGACGGTGGCGGCATGGCCGCACTGGACGACTTCGAGTTCGCGACGGACGCCGCATCCGCTGGTGGCGGCGGTGGCGGCGGCAGCGGCGGGCTGAATGCGTGGCTGCTGGCGCTGCTGGCAGGGCTTGGCCTCAGCCGCCGTGTGGCGGGTCGCCGAACAAGGTGTCGATGAGCGGACAGTCGGGCACGTCGCGGCCGCTGCAGGCGTGTACCGTGCCGCTCAGCACGCGTTCCATGCGCCTGAGATCGGCGATTTTCTCACGCACGAACTGCAGGTGAATCCGCGCCAGCCGTTCGACCTCGGCGCAGGACACGGCCTGGCGGTCGACCAAGTCGAGCAGGCCCTCCAGGCCCTCAATGGTGAAGCCAAGTTCGCGGCCGCGCATCACGAAGCGCAAGCGCCGTTCGTCGCTGGCGTCATAGCGCCGGTAGCCGGCCGCCGAGCGCGGCGGCTCGCGCAGCAGGCCGATCTTCTCGTAATAGCGGATGGTCTCGGCATGACAGCCGGTGCGGCGTGCCAGGGTGCCCCGCGTCATGTCCCTGGGCGCTCTGGATTGGTTCCCAGGCATGGCTTGACCCTGTAGTGACTACAAGGTCTATCGTGCATCGTACAGGCTGCATGGACAAGGCGAATATGCATCACACACTGGACCACGGCGGCGATCTCGATCCGACCCCGATTCGCGCCCCGACCGAGGCCGGGCGCGGGCGACTGCTTGCCGCGGGCGGCATCATCGGGGCGCTGATCGGCGCCTCCTGCTGCGTCGTCCCGCTGCTGCTGGTGACGCTCGGCGTCAGCGGCGCCTGGATTGGTCAGCTCACCGCGGTGGAACCCTACAAACCCTATTTCCTGACCGCGACCGCGCTGCTGCTCGCGGGCGGTTTCTGGCATGTCTACCTCAAGCCGAAAAAGGCCTGCGAGAACGGGAGCTACTGCGCCCGGCCCGCGTCTGGTCGCATAACCAAAGCCGTGCTCTGGCTCGCGACCGGGCTGGCCGTGCTCTCGGCCACGGTCGAGCTGTGGGCACCGCTGTTCTATTAGGAGAATCCGCATGAAACGAATATTCACCGCCATGACCGCCCTGGCACTCGTGGCCATCTCCGGCGCGGTGGCGGTCGCTGTCCTGCCGGCCGCTCAGGCGGCCCGGCCGGCCGCGAACGGGGTTGTCGCCGAACGCACCGTGACCTTCGCGATCGAGAACATGAGCTGCGCGGCCTGTCCGATTACAGTGCGCAAGGCGATGGAAAAGGTCGCGGGCGTCAAGTCCGTAACGGTCGATTTCGCCGCCAAGACGGCCACGGTCGTTTTCGATCCGGCTCTGGCAACGACCGAGCAGATCGGCGCGGCCTCGACCAACGCCGGCTATCCCGCCACACCGACCTCGTAGCCGCATCCGGGCCGGTTGCGGCCACTATCGCGGATTGCAAAGCTCCAAGGAAACGACAAATGCCGGATTGCTGCGGCAAACAGGGGCACTTCCCAGCCGATCCCGACCTGCTGGTGATCGGCGCCGGATCGGCCGGTTTTTCGGCGGCGATCACGGCCGCGCAGGCCGGGGCTACGGTGGTGCTGGCCGGTGCAGGCACGATCGGCGGCACCTGCGTCAACGTTGGCTGCGTGCCGTCCAAGACCCTGATCCGCGCCACCGAGGCCGTGCACCAGGCCCGCCGCGCCGATCGTTTCAACGGCTTGCACGGTGCCGCCACGATCACCGACTGGAAGGCCCTGGTGCGGCAAAAGCGCCAGCTTGTCGGGGAGCTGCGCCAGGCCCGCTACGCCGACCTGCTGCCGGCCTACCCGAACATCTCCTATGTCGAGGCGCGGGCACGCTTCACCGGCCAGGGCATTGAGGTTCAGCTGGACGCCGTGCCCTGCCGGCCAAAGAAGATCATTCTGGCCACCGGCGCGGCGCCCGCGCTACCCCCGATCGAAGGCATCCAGGGCATCGATGCGCTGGATAGCACCGCCGCGCTGGATCTGGACGTCCTGCCCGCATCCCTGCTCATCATCGGCGGCGGCGTCATTGGCTGCGAGCTCGGGCAGATGTTCGCCCGCGCCGGCGTGGCGGTGACGATCTGCTGCCGCCGGCGCCTGCTGCCCGAGGCCGAGCCCGAGGCCAGCGCCGCCCTGGGCGTCCGTATGCGCGAGGAGGGCGTCATCGTGCATGAGGGCGTCAGCTACCGGAAGATCGAACGGCGCGGGAATCAGGTGGAGCTGCAATGCCGGACCGAAGCCGGCGAGCAAACCCTGCACGCCGAGCAAGTGCTCGCCGCCGCGGGCCGCCGGCCGAACACCGGTGGCCTGGGGCTGGAACGGGCCGGCATCGCGCTCACGGCCGGTGGCGGCGTCGCGGTCGACGCCAGCCTGCGCAGCAGTCACCCCGACGTCTATGCCGCCGGCGACGTGACCGGCCGGGACCTCTACGTGTACATGGCCGCCTACGGTGGCAAGCTCGCGGCCGGCAATGCGCTGGACGGCGCAGCGCGGCGCTACGACAACGCGACGATGCCTGCAGTCGTCTTCACCGACCCGCAGCTCGCCAGCGTCGGCCTGACCGAGGACCAGGCTCGGGCGTCCGGCTTCGCGGTGAAAACCAGCACGATCACGCTCGACCAGGTCCCGCGCTTCATCGCCGCGCGAGACACCCACGGACTGATCAAGCTGGTCGCGGACGGCGCCACGGATCGGCTGTTGGGCGCGGCGATCCTGGCGCCGGAGGCCGGCGACAGCATCCAGACGGTGGTCATGGCGCTGCGCGCCGGGATCACCACCGCCGAACTTGGTGCGATGATCTTTCCCTACTTGACGGCGGTCGAAGGTATCAAGCTCGCGGCCCTGGGTTTCAGCCGGGACGTGGGCACGCTGTCCTGCTGTGCCGGCTGACCGCAGGCGCGGTGACGGCACCGTGGTTGACCCTGGAGCCGGATCCAGCCATAGCCTGCTCTGGTACCCCAGCAAGAAGGAGGTCCGACGCCGATGAATCGAGTTTGGCCGTACATTGGCCTGCTGCTGGCGACACTGGCCACCGACGCGATGGCCGACCAGCGCTTTGGCCTGGCCGTGGACGGCCTGGCCTGTCCGTTCTGCGCTTACGGGCTGGAGAAGCGCCTGGGCGACATTCCCGGCGTGACCGGCGTTGCAATCGAGCTCGAGGCAGGCCGCGCGATCGTCACGACGGCCGATGACCGGCCCCTGACCGAGGCCACGGCCCGCGCGGCGGTGCGCGATGCCGGCTTCACGCTGCGCGGCTTCGCCTCGCTGCCGTGAGACGGATCACCCTGCTGGCGCTGAGCCTCGCGTCGCTGCCGGCCACGGCCGCGCCGATCACCTTCAATACCGCGCTGCCCGTCACCTGCGGCGAGGCCATCCTGCGGGCCCGGTTCATCCGCCATGAGCTCAGCGCGCCGGATCGCGAGGTCACGGTGTCGACGCTGGCCCTGGCCGGAGGTTTCGGCCTGAGCGGCGACCTGGCGCTGTTCGCCGCGCTGCCGCTGCTCGACAAGCGCCTGACGGCGGCGGAAAGTGCCATTCGCCGCCGCGCCCGGGGCGCGGGCGATCTGAGCCTGTTCCTGCGCTATACCGCGCTGCAGCGTGATGCCCCGGGCCGGACACTGCGCATCGCGCCGTTTGCCGGCCTCATCGCCCCGACCGGCCGCGACGATGCGCGCGATGAACTCGGCCGCCTGCCGCGCCCGCTGCAGACCGGCTCGGGTGCCTGGGGTGCGCTGGCTGGTTTCGTCCTGACGCGGCAGACGCTGCGCTGGCAATTCGATGGCCAGCTCGGTGCCACCGCCTATGGGCGCGACGAAGGCTACGCGCCGGGCAATGCATTTGCGCTGGATCTGTCCGGCCAATATCGCATCTGGCCGCGACGCCTCAGCGGAGGCGTGCCCGGCTTCGTTTACGCCGTGCTCGAAAGCCGGCTCGAGGACCTGCGGGCCGACCGGATCGGCGGTGCCGCCACGGGCTCCGGCGGCAGCCAATGGTTCCTCGCGCCCGGACTGCAGTACGTCAGCCGGCGCTGGGTGGTCGAGGGGGCGGTGCAATGGCCGCTAGTGCAGAATTTGCCGGCTGGCGCGCTGCAAGACGATGTCATCGCGCGCCTGAGCCTGCGCACCAACTTCTGATGCGCCACCTGGCCCGGTCCCTGATCGCCGTGCTCTCGCTGGCAGCGGCCCTGGGCTGGTTCGGCGGCGCGATCCACTGGGATCGGGAACCGCCCTACGTGCTGGTCGCCAGCTGGGGCGAGCGCGGCGGCGGCCCCGGCCAGTTCGACGAGCCCTCCGGCATCGCGGTCTCGTCCAATCAGGTGTTCGTGGCCGATGCCCACAACCGGCGCATCCAGGTCTTCGATCGCCAAGGGCGGTTTCAGCGCACCTTCGGCCAGGAGGTGCTGCAGCGGCCGATGAACCTGTCCTGGCGCCGCGGGCGGCTCTACGTCGCCGACTTCTTCGCCGATGCCATCTTCGTGTTCGACGCCCATGGCCGCCTGCAGACGCGCATCAGCGCCGCCGATGGCCTGCACAATCCCGGCGGCGTCGACGCCTTCCCCGACGGCACTCTGCTGGTGGCCGACACCTACCATCACCGCGTCATCCAGCTGAGCGAGGCTGGCCGCGTGCTGCAAAGCTGGGGACGCCAGGGCCAGAACGGGAGCCGCGCCGGACAGTTCAGCTACCCGACGGATGTCGCCATCCGCCCCGATGGCGGATTCTATGTCGCCGATGGATATAACGACCGCATCCAGCAATTCGCGCCGGACGGTTCCTTCCTGCGCAAATGGGGCGGGCCTTTCGGCGCGAATCTGTTCGGCCCGTTCAAGGGCTGGTTCGCTACTGTCACGTCGGTGGCCCTGGGGCCGGATGGACGAGTGGTCGCCGCCGATTTCTACAACGATCGGGTCCAGCACTTCACGGCTGAAGGCAGATACCTGACAATTGCTGCTGCACCCGCTGCCGCATTGCCGCGCCATAGCGCCATTGCGGTTACCGTCGACGATGCGAGCGACGTCTGGGTAGCCAACTATGCTCTGGACCGCGTGGAGCAATGGCGCGCCGTAGCGCCGGCCCAATGAGAACTCGCGGCAGACTATACGAATTTGCGCAGACCATGCACCGAAAGACGGCAGTGACTCTGAGGATCCACCGGTCAATCCGCGCCGGGAGATTCGTGACTTCGGCGCTTTGCTCGCCGCCAGACGAGATACTGTTCGACGAAGAACTTGTAAACAGCCTGCATGATCGCGATGCCGCCAATGATGAATGCGCCGACCGTTGCCCAGCCTGCGGAGTCCAGACGGCTGCCTGCCACGAAAGTAAGCAGCGTGATCAAAGCGACATAAAAGCCCAGTGCCAGGAGATAGAACGAACCCGTGGCGAGCAGCATCTTGCTTGGTGTAACACGCAGGGTGTGGCCATCCCAGCTAATGCACTTGGCACGTGCCAGCTTGCGGACCTCGTCATCCGTAAGGTCGTATTGGTCGATGAATTCGAACATCGCCAGCCTGCCGCGCCGACCCAGCGCGAATCCGAATCGCTGCCGAAACCAGAATTCACTATCCAGTGCCTTAATGTCGCTGTCAGAAACGGTGAAGGTCGACTCGTCCGCTGGTTGAGCCGGATCACCAGGGCCTGCATGCCCAGCGTCGCCTGATTCGGTGTCGTTTCGAATGTCGCGATACAGGCTGAGCATGAGCTCAGCCTCGCTGCTGATCTCGTGGTGGCTTGCGCCCCTGGGAATCTTCTGCCCGGTGATGTGGCGGACCTTTTGATCGGCCTCGCAGGCACATTCCGTCATGATCCTGCCCGCAGGAACGTCGCAAGCAGGTCGGTTTCACCTTCCGAGTCGCCGGTTTTATAATAGCGATAGGCTTTGGCGACCATCTCCCGCCGTCGCTCCTCGCTCACCTTCTGACCGCTGCGCGCGATGACCTTTTCCACCATTTCTTGAGCACGTTCCACGACGGCGATGTCGATCTCAGGAGCAGCATGCTGCTTTGGATCAAATCCTGGACCCTCCATGATCCAGATTGGGTCAATCCCGTGCTTGCGGGCGATTGTCAGCAACACATTGGCCGGAATCTTTCTCTCTCCTCGCTCGTAGTTTTGCTCGGAACGTAAGGAAACACCAAGGCTTTCAGCGAACTCATGCTGGGTCAGGCCTGCATGCTGCCTGACAGCCAGGAATCGTCTTGCCGGTTCTTCTGGAATTTTGTTGTTTGCATTCATGTAGCAGGTTCATGCTATATTGGAGGCGAACTACATAGCCAAAGGTACCATGCGTGACCGGTCGGAATGAAGCAACCGCGCATCGGCGCGAATTCATCAAGTTTGCCCTGCGCGTGCGAGGCAGCTCGCTGGCGGAGGTCAGCCGGGAACTCGGGGTTTCACAACCCGTGGTATCGCAGGTATGTGCAGGCGAACGCGTCTCGCAGCGCATCCGCGAGGCGATCGCCGACAAGCTGAACAGGCGACCCGACGAGCTGTGGCCCGGCAGCGGGCAAGGAGGCGAAATGACGGCGTAGACATTTTCAAACGCCGGATGCAACAAAGGCCCGAGCGACGAACCCGAGCCTTTGGAGACTGAAATTGTCAGTTGTGGCGACCGACAGATTCAGTCTGGTGCAGATCCCGGAAATTGTCAAGAACGGCCTCCTGTTCAGGTGGGGCCGACAGGATCGTTTTGCCAGGAGAATCCAATGGCACAACAAATTACCAGGCGCGACATTTGTCGCCTGTTGTTTGACGAGCGCGTCAAGCACTCAAATCGTCAGATCGGTCGGCTTGCGGGAGTCAGTGCTACGACCGTCGGCAAGTATCGCACCATGCTGGCGATTCACGGGATTCGCTCCCGTAAGGACCTCGAAGCTCTCGGTGCTTCGGAACTCGATCAGGTTCTGCAAACCAAGAAGGACGGCGCCAAAAAGGATTTCGAGGAGCCGGATTGGGGCACAGTCCACCATGACTATCAGAAACGTGGCTGCACGATTGCGTTGCTGTACACGGAGTACATGGAGGACACCACACCTGGTCCCGGCAAGGTGCTGATGTCCGAGGCCACCTACGGGCGCAAGCTTCGTGCATACGCCAAGAAGCACAAGCTCTCGATGCGACAGGAACATGCTCCTGGTGAGTGCATGTTTGTCGATTTCAGCGGGGGTCGGTTGGCCTACCAGGATGCAAAGACTGGCGAATCCATACCTGTGGAAGTTTTCGTGGCTTGCTGGGGCGCAAGCAAGCTGATCTTTGCGACTGCTGTACCGACCCAACAGCTCGCTGACTGGATTGAGGCAAATGTTCGAGCATTGGAATACGCGGGAGGCGTGACCGCCACGATCATGTCCGACAACTTGAAGTCTGCCGTTATTAAGCCTGCTGTACGGGGACGTGACCCGGTGATCAACCGTAGCTACCAGGCATTTGCCGACCACTACGGAACCGTGATTGTTCCGGCGCGAGTGCGCAAACCTCAGGACAAATCACTGGCCGAGGGTGCGGTCAAGATCGTCAAGAACTGGTTACTGAAAAAGCTCCGTAACCACACGTTCTTCAGCATCCACGAGATCAATGAAGCAATCGCGCCTTTGCTGGAACGTATCAACGAGCGCACGACCCGAGGTCTTCAACAGCGTTCACGCTGGGAAATTTTCAAGACGATTGAGCGCCAGGCCCTCAAGTCACTTCCGGCCGTCCGCCATGAATTTGCCGAGTGGACGTGTGGCGTTCGGGTCCCCCACGACTACCACATTTCGATCAAGGGCGATTTCTACTCCGTGCCTCACTGCTTTGTCAGCCGTACCGTGAATTACAGCGTCTCGCGGACGATGGTCAAAATCTACTGCGAGAGCGACGTGGTACCCGTTGCGGTGCACGACCTGCGCAACGGCAGCGGTCAGTCGGTGACAAACAAGGAGCACATGCCCCAGAAGCATCGAGTCTACGCCGAATCCAATGTGAGCGACTTTCTCGCCTGGGCACAGACCCAAGGGGCTGACGTGGAGACGGCGTTCCGCGCCATTCTCGGCAACCCGCGCATCCACGCGATCCACGCCCTGAGACACCTTGGCAAGTTGCAGAAGGCCGCCAGCCAGTACGGGACTGATCGCCTCCAGTGCGCATGCAAGATCGCCAACGAGGCCCGCATTCAGACAGCAGATTCGATTATCAATATTTTGGACAAAGAGATTGACCGTCGCCGTCGTAATGCGAACGATACGGTTGCCACGGTCGCTGTCCAGCACGAGAACGTGCGCGGTGCTGCCGCGTACGGTGGAGAGTAACCATGGACCCGAATAACCTCATTCTCGCCCTGCGTAGTCTGCGCATGGGTGGCATGGCCGAAGCGCTTGAGCAGCAGTTCGCCTCCGCAAGCTATCTGGACGTGAGCTTTGAAGATCGCCTGTCGGCGCTCCTGGAGAACGAACTGTCCCAGCGCAAAAACCGTAAGATCTCGCGAATACTGACCAAGAGCAACATGCGGCACGAGGCCGCCCCCGAAAACATCGACTATGGCGCGGCGCGAGGCTTGGACAAGTCGGTCATCTCAAGCTTGCTCAACTGCCATTGGATCGAGTCAGGGCAGCACAACTTGATACTCACCGGACTGACTGGAACCGGCAAGACTTGGCTGGCTTGTGCCTTCGGCTGTGCCGCAGCTCGGAAGCAGCTCTCCGTTGGCTATCATCGGGTGGGGCCGCTGCTGGAGGATCTGGATACCGCACGCCATGACGGCGAGCGCAGCAAGATGCTCGCTCAGCTTCGTAAGCTCGATCTCCTGATCCTGGACGATCTCGGCCTGGATGAACTCACGCACAACAACATCATCGACCTGCTCAATGTCCTTGATGATCGCGTTGGCCGCCGTAGTTCCATCGTGGCGGCTCAGATGCCTGTGAAGGATTGGCATCAATACCTCGGCGGCGGTGCTGAGGCTGATGCCATCATGGACCGCATGGTCAACAGCAGCCGACAGATCAAGCTCACCGGGGAGTCCCTGCGGGCGAAAAACAAGCCGAAATAGAAAACTTGCTGATTGCTGACCGCGTCCAGCACCGTGATTCCTTCGATCAATCGAGTGAATTTGGAGTCCAGCATCGTGAACTTTTCAAAAATCACGGTGCTGGACGTTTTCTTCAATGAGATGATCAGCTGCTGAGCGCGTCCAGTTCTTTGAAATCGACTGTCCAACTCATTGATGCGGGTGTCCGGTTACGTGAACTCGATGTCCAGAGGATTGAGCGTGGCGTCCAGTGTCATTGGCCAGGGGTGATCAGTATTGTGGAGCGGGTGATCAGGTATTTGACGGTTTCCATCATCGGCAGGTCCCAACCTCCATCCTCATACATATCAGGATGAGGGGCGGTCTACCTATAACCTGCCCTGAGGTGTTCCGTCAAGTCATTTTGACAGTCGCCAGGC
>JBFIIN010000021.1:0-16792 GCA_041601225.1 Oceanococcus sp. | reverse complement strand
GGTCAAACCGTCGGACTGAAGGTCGTGGCCGGCGTGGCGACCTTCTTTGTCGGCCGCTGGATCGCCGGTCAATTGGTCCGGCTTCTCGAACGCGGCATGAAGCGGGCCGGCGTCGAGCCCACCCTGGCGAGTTTCCTGGGCAATGTGTCCTATGGACTCATGCTCGCGGTGGTCGTGATATCCGCGCTGGGTCAATTGGGCGTGAACACCACCTCCGCGGCGGCCTTGATGGGCGGCGCCGGCGTTGCGGTGGGTCTTTCACTGAAGGACCAGCTGTCCGCTTTTGCCTCCGGGGCCATGCTGATCGTGTTCCGGCCCTTCAAGGTCGGTGACTTTATCGATGCCGGCGGCACCACCGGCACGGTGGAAGAAATCCGTATCGTCGCGACCGTGATGCGCACGCCCAATAATCAGCAGGTCACCGTCCCCAACGACAAGATCTGGGGCTCCACAATCACCAACTACAACGCCAAACTCACGCGCCGGATCGATTTGCCGGTGGGCATCTCGTATGACGCGGACATGAAAAAGGCCAAGACCATAGTCGGCGAAATCATTGCCGCCGACGAACGCATCCTTGGCGATCCGGTCCCCTGGATCGGAATTACCGACCTGGGCGACAGCGCCGTGGTGATGACCGTGCGCCCCTGGGTGAAGACCGCCGACTACTGGCAGGTTCGGGCGGATCTGATTGAGGAAATCAAGACCCGCTTCGATGCCCAGGACATCGGGATTCCCTATCCGCAGATGGATGTGCATATGCACTCCTCTTGAATCCCGCATATACAGTTCTTTTGCAATTGAACTGGCTTTAAGTAATGCTTCACGGCGCGGGCACGTCACCGCAATTGCCTGCAGTGGGCAAACAATAATACCCCATGGTACCGGAACCGGCTTTACGGTTCGGACGGATTTCAGTGACCACGAAAACTCCAGTCTTCACCGCCTGCCGCGCTTTATTGAAGAGTTGCATTGGCTTTGGCTTCATGTCCGCGGCCCACGCGGGCAGCGGCGTCGTGCTGCTTGACCAACCCGGCGCGCTTTCAGCATGGCTCGGCGCAAGCATTCATCTGGACGGCTGGCGGCTGCAGGCCGACCAGCAAGCTGGTTTTGGTTCACCCACCAGTCCCGAATCAGCCTTTTCGGTCCGCCGCGCCTACCTGTCACTTGGCAGTCAATTGCGCAGCTGGAATGCCGTGCTGGAAGCCAGTTTTGCCGAGACAACCCCCGGGGCGAGCTTCGAGTTGAAGTTGCGTCAGGCCTACCTCGGGCGCTCAGTTCCAACGGGGGTTTTGCAGCTGGGCCAGCGGCGTCCGCCGCGCGGGCTTGCCGAACTGACCGATGACAATCACATGCTGATGATCGAGCGGCCGTTCGCCAGTGCAGCGGGCAGCTTCGCGGGCGGTCAGAGCCGCCAGTTCACGCCCGGAATTTACTATTTCGGCCGCTATGACCATTTCGGCTGGGGTTTGGGCATCTACGGCCTACGCACGCTCGACGGCCATGGCGCCGATGGGATTGCCGGCTCGGCCCGGCTGAGCTTTACACCGCTGGCGAGAACCGCCGAAATTGTGCACCTGGGTGCCTCCGTGACCTGGGAAGACCCGCGCAACCAGGCCGGCGCACCGGAAGCTGCGCGCATTGGCACAAGCATCGCTTACGCGGGGGATCGGGGGCCGCGGGCGACTGTCGGTCTGGCCAGTCCGGGCGCGAGTGCGCTCACGCTTGGACTGGAGTACGCCAACGCGATCGGTCCGTTCTTCATGCAGGCGGAGTTCATGGCGCAGCGACTAAGTAAGGAAGCGCAGGCGATAGACGAGGACGTGCTCGTATTCTACGTTGAGGCGGGCTACGCGCTTACTGGAGAATCCCGGCCCTATCAGCGCCCTGACGGCGTGTTCGGTGGGCTGCGCCCCTTTCGCAGATCTGGCGCCTGGGAGCTCTCGGTTCGTTACGACGCCGCAAGCAATCGCGATGTGGCCGCGGTTGGCGGCGGCTGTGACGGCGGGCCCGCGGTCAACCGATGCCGGGTGCAGGCCTTCACTCTGGGCTTGAGCTACCTTCTCAATCCGGATACGCGATTGATGCTGAATTACAGCTTGGCCGAGCAGGATCGCGGGTCTTTCGGCACGGACCGGCCGCGGAGCATGGCGGCACGGCTTCAGTTCAGCATCTGACCACGTCGACGTTGAATCCTCGCCGCTGCCAGCGAGCAAGCGAATAGCCAGACCAGGCCACCGTCCACCGAACCCGACTGCCCCCGTGCCCCGGCGGTAACGGAAAACTGGGCCGTCTGGGCGCCGATAACGAGGGTGACCTCCACGCTTTCACCCGCCGCCAGCGGTGCTGCGACGCGAAGTTGAACGCGGTCACCGGAGCCCACCCTGCCGGCTTCGGTCCGGAACGGGCCGTCGTTAATCCGGTAACTGGCACCAACCGCGCCGACAACTGAAATTGCCGCGTCGCTTGTCAAGCCTGACACAACCACCGGCTCGCTGACTTGTTCGGATCCGGGGCGCGCGTCGGTGACCGCCAGGATCGTAAAGGGGTCGGGCTCCGCGTCCGGGCCACTGACCACCGAGAACATGCCGGAAACTCCGCCAATGTCTAAGGTGACCGCAGCCATGTCGCCCGTATTCCGTGGTGCGCGTACCCGGACTCGCACTGTGTCGCCGTTGAGTACGCGACCGGCACTGGCCGTGAACGCCCCGCCATTGACGCTATAGCTTGCACCCACATCGCCGCTAATCGCTATGGTCGAGGCCACATTGATCCCCCGCACGGTCACAACATTGCTCACCTGCAGGCGATCAGGAACCGCGTCATCTAGCGGATGAAATTCGAAGGGGTCGGGCACTGGATCCTCGGCCACGTCCTGGGCACTGGTCACTACAAATTCATGAGAGCGCCGCCCGACATGCACCCGGACCCGGACCGTTGCTCCCGGTGAATTCGACGCCGTGACCCGCAGCTGCAGGGTATCGCCGTTGCCGGCCCTGCCGGCAACGGTTTGAAAAAGGCCGCCATTGAGCGCGAAGGCCGCGTCGTCGGCAGGCCCTTCGATCGAGATCGGCACCGTGCTGTCTTCCACAAGGCCCGACAACTGAATCACCGCGCTGAACTGAGCGCTTCCCGCGCGCGCATCACTCACGACCGGAAATTCGAAATCATCGGGAATATTCACTGTCACTGCGGCTTCATTGGAAGGGCTGCTTTCACCAGCCGCGCTTACTGCGGTCACCGTGAAAAAATAGACGCCACTTTCCAGATCAGCCAGCGTGGCTGCCGTATCCACCAGTCCCGATCGCAGGGGCAATACGTCCTGGCTCCCTGACTCCAGGCCTCGATAGATGTTGTAGGTGGTCGCGGCCGCGACCGGACTCCACGTTAAATGGATTTCTTCGTTGCCGCTGGTCGCGGTCAGCGCCGAGGGCGCACCGGGGGGCGGCGCCATGCGATAGATCGCGCCCTCTCCGGCGGCCCCGCCATTGCGGGTGGTCCCATAAAAATTGCCATCGGAGGCAAGCAGCAAGCCGGCGTGAGGAACTCCGGCGGACGCACCGCCAAAGCGATGCAGAGTGGCCAGCTCCCCGGCGGGACTGACGCGAAAAATCGTCTCGAAGGTCGTCCCGTAGAAATTGCCATCGTTGCCGAGAACCAGGCTTGCCCGCGAGCCCATGCCGTCCACCCCGCCGAAGGCGGCCAATGCCTCAGCGAATCCCGCCGGCGTGAGCCGGAAGACCACCCCGGACTGATTTTCTCCGCCGGCCTGGGTCGTGCCATAAAAATCGCCGTCCGGGCCGAGCAGCATCGCCGCCTCGGGGTTGGCCCCGCGTACCGGACCGTCGAAGGACATCAACAGACGGTACTCCCCATCCAGGCCGATCCTAAATGCCACGCCCCGCGCGGAGGTGCCACCACCTTCTGCTGTGCCGTAAAGCTCGCCATCATCGCCGAGCACCAGGCGCCCATGCGGATTGCGACCCTGTGTCGCATCAAAAGAAAAAAGCACCTCCGCCTCGCCGACCCCGCTGATGCGATAAACGGTGCCATAGCCGAACGCCCCGCCCTGGCCAGCGACTCCGAAAATCAGCTCACCGACATCCTCGTCAGCGTCCATCGCGGGCTCATCCGCCGATTCGGGCGCGATCTGCAGCGGGGCGGCCCGCGGGAAAGCCCCATGGCTGCCATCAAAATGAAATAACGTGGTCAGAGAGCCGCCGGGCGCGACCCGGAAAGCCGTGCCCAAGTCGTGGCTCCCGCCAGATTCTGTTGTGCCGTAAAACAGCCCGTCGGCGCCCTGGCTGAGTCCGGAAACCGGATGCGCACCGTTGTTGCCGTCAAAAGCGACGACAACCGACAAGCGGCCACTTGGCTCAAGCCGAAAAACTGAGCCCAGCCCCTCAGGCCCGCCTGCATAGGCGGTCCCGTACAGCGAACCGTCCGGGCCTTCGACCAGCTCGCCCAGCGGCTGAGCCGCCGTGCCCCCGAAGCTCTGCAGAATCTCGACCGTGGACGTCGAAGCGAATCCTGGGCTGGCAATGAGCAACAGGAACCACAGCGCTGTTCGCAGCTGCGGCGTACGCGCCCGATTCGGACCGTCCGCCGATTGTGCGGCCGGCGGGCATGTATAATTCCGCCACCGAAAAATCGGCAGGCGCGTTTTTCCGTTCTTGCCAATCAGCATCGAAATAGGGGCATCTCGCTAATGAGCCTGCGCACGGGCCTGACACCTTTTATAACGCTCTTGATCTGCACTTTGGTCTTGTCGTCCTGTACGGGATTTCGCCATCGGGAAAATCTGCGCAACGGCCTGATCGTTCTCGATCTCACGCAAAGTGATTTCCTTTCGATCTGGGAACGACCCAGCTTTACCCAGGCGATATCCGGCGACGAAATCATCAAGTCCGGAATTGCCGGCTGGGGCGGTTTCTTTTTCAAAGGCCGTGAGATGTATGAATTGTGGGACTATCGGCAACGCGAAACCCAATTGGTCTTTTATGGCGGGAAACTGGTGGCCTGGAAAACCAGCCTGCCGGTCGGCGAACTGGCGGCGCGTGAGCCCGCTTACCTGCTGCACGCCAAGCCTGCGCGCGGCAACGACCTGTCGACACCCCTTTCGAGGCCGGACACCATGAAACTTGAAGGCGAACTGCGCATTCCGGTCGACCGGGATGCCCCCCTGACCCAATGAGCCTCTTCCCGGCAACTGGCGCGTCAAGGGCATCGCTAGTTGACCCGTTGGTTGGTGCCATCACACAGGCTGGGCACCGTGCCGTTCACGGCATCTGCAACTGAAAAGACCAGAACCCGGTTATTGGCCTGATCAGCGACATAGAGTTTTCCGCTCAAGCTGGCAAATACACCCGTGGGGAAATTCAGCGTGCGCGCACTGGGCGACAGATCACTGCGGCCCTGATTCTGTGTGCCGAAGATTCCGTTCTGATCGCCGTCATTTGCGGCATTCGTGTCAAAACTGGATTGACCGAACAGGGCGAACGCGGACGACCCGTTTCGCACCGGAAATCCGCTGTAGCGCAGAACGCGGTTATTTCCCATATCCCCGACATAAATGGTAGAGCCATCCGAATACACGCCCCAGGGCGCATTGAGACCCGCCGCGCCCACGCCGGGCTCGCGCTGCCCGGGGCCGTCCTGGCCAAGGATATGCGTGTAGAGGGCGTTATTGATGAAGGGGATCTGGTCCCAGTACAGAACGCGGTTGTTGCCGCTGTCAGAAACCAGAAGCTTGTAACCATCCGACCACAGATCGCTTGGCGCAGACAGACCCAGTTCCGGGGGTTCCAGAGCATTGCTCGGGTCGACGTTACTACCGTCCGGCGCCATGCCATCTTCGGATTCGGTCAGATCGCCGGAATCTCCTGAGTCAACCCGGTCGCCGCCGGCAAGCGCCGTTTCAAAACAAAACGGATCGTCCTCCGGCCCGTGGCCGCAAACCTGAGTTGTGCCATCGTCGCGCATGCGCCGCGCAGTTTGTCCCAGTTCCACGTCAGCAGGAGCGTTCGGCTCATTGGGCACCGTATGCCAGATCAGGACCCGGTTATTGCCGCGATCGGCGACGATGAGATTGCCATTCACGATCAGCGCGGCCGTTGGCCCGTTCAGGGTGTAGGCCGTAGGCGTGCTGCGTTGCTGATTGGCCCGAAAACTATCGAAATCAGGCTGCCCGACGACCATATCCGGCGGGGTGTTCGCGGTCGGCAGGACATTCCAGATCAGAACCCGGTTATTGGCCGTATCGGCCAACACCAGGCGCCCATCGCCGGAGATCGAGAGCTTGCTGGGCGCCGACAGGGACGTTGCGCCCACGCCTGCCGCGCGCCCCTGGAAATCGCTTCCACTGGCATCTCCATGGCCAATCTCGAAATCAGCGGCCGGTGCAATCCCGTCAGGCTCGCGCAAAAATCCCAGCACCCGATTGTTCCCGGTGTCGGCCAGATAGCTAAGCTGGCCATCGCTGGCAACGGCGCCCAATGGACTGGAAAGTGTCGCCGCGCCGATGCCTCCGGCGTTTGACGCATCATGGTCAAAGGCGCTTTGTCCGATCACAGCTTCGGCTGTCGGCATATTGGGGCAGAACGGGGTCACCGTGCCGCTCTCGCAGCCCGCTAGAATTCCAAGTGCCGCACAGAATGCGGCACGAACAAAGCAGCGTCCGACCGAATAGTCGCGCGCGCAAAACATCATGATAATCCCCAGTCCCTTTTTGGAGCCGAATTAGATACTTCCGGCGTTTCCCATTCAACCGTGAACACGTCAATCGTTCAAAGCCGAATTACGCGGGCATTCTCCGCCGCCACCAACGCCGTTTCAGTCGGGCCTTATTCTTAACCGAAAATCGACCCAGCAATCCGCCTGCCCAATCGTGTATCTTACGCGGGCCAGGGCGTGCGTCCAAGTTCTTTAGACGCGGCTGAATGCTTCAGTGTCCGGTCGTCGCAATCGACACTGAACCGGCATCAGGAAATGGGGGTCATGCGCTTACAGAACAGCTGCGCCATATCTTTGGCGCTCACCCTTTATTGTGGCCACGCCGGAGCGCAATCACTCCGGGACCTGTTCGTCAGCGGCCTCACGGCGGATCCTCAGGTGGCCGCGAGCGAAGCGGACCTAGCCGCAGGAGAGCAGCGCGTGCGCGAAGCCAGGGCTCAGTTCCTGCCGCAATTGGGATTGACGGCGTCTTCCTCGACCGGGAGATTTCAGCCGGACAACGACGGCGCTGAATCCGAGTTTCATACCGACCGCTGGTCGCTGCAACTGACGCAGGCTCTATATGGAGCTCAGCCCGCTGCACGCCTGCGCGCCGCCAGAGCCCAGCTCGAAATCGCCGAACTGCAATTGGCCCTGACCTCCAGCGATCTGGCGGCGCGGCTGCTGGTCGCTTACTTCGACCTGCTCGGCGCGCGCGAGGATGTCCTGGCCCTGGAACACGAGCACGCAGCCGCAGAGCTGCAGCTCGCCGCGGCGCGGCGACGATTTGATCAGGGTACGGTGGCGAACACCGAGGTTCTGGATGCGGAAGCCCGCCTTGACGTCAGCGGCGCCCAGCAAAGCGCCGCCGAATACGATTTCGCTCTGAAACAAGAGGCGTTTCGTCAGCTCATAGGGGGTTCAGAATTCAATCTGCTGCTGCTGCCACGCGATGCGCCCGTTCCGGAGCTGCCCACCGATTTGCTGGATCGGTTAATTCTGGAAGCGCTGGAGAGAAACCCGGCGGCGCAACAAGCCCGCATGCAAGCCGGCGTAGTCAAACTGGCGATCCGCGAAGCGCGCTCGGGATATCTGCCCAGCGTCGATCTCAGCGTCAGCTATGGCTCGGACCGCTCCACCGGCACGCCGTCCAATCCGGCCCCGGTTCGGGGCGAGACCCTGCAAGCACAAGCGACACTGCGCATTCCCTTGTTTGCGGGTTTCGCCAATTCCGCACGCGTGAGCGCAGCGAAAGCGGACTATGACAAGTCGCTGACCGAGCTTGAATCCGCGGAGCGCAATGTCGCAACCGAAGTCCGCGAATCCTATTTCGGCCTGCGCGCCGCGCTGGACCAGATCCGCGCGCAGCAAACCGCCGAGCGCTCGACCGAAACGGCTGTGCGCGCACAACGCAAGGGATATTCGGTCGGCCGCAGCACCACTGGCGACGTCCTGGAGGCCGAGAGTCTCTATGCGCGGACCCGCCGCGACCTCATGAAGGCCAAACTTGAGGCCCATGTGAACCGGATTCGGTTGCAGATTGCGCTGGGGCGACCCTGGCGGGAAACCATAGACGGCCTGTCACGCCTCATGCGACCCGCCGGTACCGAAACGCCGGACGCGATCCAGGCCAGAAGCGGCGGCTCGACTGGGCCGGCGCCCTCGACGATTCTGACAGCCGCCCGATAGGTCGTTCCTTGAACACACCGATGGCAGAACCAAGTGGCGTAACCGCAGCTCAGCAACCACTGAGCCTGGAGCAGGCCTGGAATCAGCTTGTCGCCGCACGCACCAGCGCCGAGTTCTGCCAGGCCTGGCTGGCCATCGTTTGTGCCCGGATTGACGGAGTTGCAACCGGCGCCGTGCTGCTGGAATCTCAGGAATCAGGAACCTTCGCGCCGATTTCGGTCTGGCCTCAGGCCAGCGCCGACATGGCGCGCCTGGGTCCGGCCGCCGAACAGGCTCTGACCCAGCGCCGCGGCGTCGTAGCCACGGATGAGGCAACCGGGACCGCCCAGGTTGCCTACCCCATTGAGGCTTCGCAGCGGATCGTGGGCGCCGTCGCGCTGGAACTCAAGGGTGACGTCAAAGCGGCCTTGCGTCAGTTGCATTGGGGCATAGGCTGGTTACGGGATTTATTCTTGCGCCGCGAACTGGCCGACGCCGACGAGCGCATGCAACGGATTGGGACCGTCATGGAGGCCGTCGCAACAAGCTTGCGCGAAGGCAAACTGCAGCAGGTGCTGTTCAATATTGCCAACCATCTCGCCCGCGAACTGAATTGCTCCCGGGTCGCGATCGGCCTGGCCAAGGGTATGTCCGTCAAGGTCAAGGCCCTGTCCGACGCCGCCTGGATCGAAAAAAACGCGATCGCCGTCAAGCGCTACGGCGAGGCCATGGATGAAGCCGTCGACCAGCGCGCACCGGTGATTTATGTGCACGCCGAGCGCGATTCTGCGGACAGTCCTGGTCCCACCCCCGCGGCCCACCAGCGCCTTGCTGAAGAATCCGGCGCAGCCGCCATCGTCTCCATACCGCTGCTGCTGGGCGAGCGCTGCATCGGCGCCCTGAGCTTTGAGCGCACGCAAGAGGACGGATTCAACGCGTCCGAACTGGCCTGGATCGAGGCCTTTGCCGGCCTGCTGCCGGCCATCATCGACCACAAGCGCCGCGCCGACCGCAATTATCTCCTGCACTTGCTGGACGATACGCGCGCCCTGCTCGAGCGTCTGTTCGGGCCCCGGCACCTGATCTGGAAGTTCAGTACGGCCGTGATCCTGGCGCTGGTGCTGACGCTGAGCGTGACCGAGATCGACTATCGCGTATCGGCCAAAACCGTGATCGAAGGCGAGGTGCTGCGCTCGGCGGTCGCCCCCTTCGAAGGCTATCTGGCGGCCAGCCACGTGCGCGCCGGCGACACCGTACAGGCCGGCCAGGTCCTGTGCGAGCTTGACGAGCGGGACTTGAAGATCGAACAGGAGAAGTGGCGCAGCGAACGCGCACAGGCCGACAAAAAACTACGTGAGGCCATGTCCCAGCGGGAATTTTCCGCGGTACAGATCAGCACGGCCCAGTTGCGTCAGGCGGAAGCCCAATTGGCCCTGGCCACCGAACGGATCACGCGCTCCAAGATTCTGGCTCCCTTCGACGGCATCGTTGTCTCCGGCGACCTCAGCCAATTGATCGGCTCGCCCGTGGAACAGGGCCAAAAACTGTTTGAAATCGCCCCGCTCGCCAGCTATCGCGTCATCCTCCAGGTCGATGAGCGCGAAATTCGCAATATCGATGTGGGGCAGCCGGGACAGTTGGTTATTTCCGGCATCGCTGGCGAGCCCACGGCGTTCGATGTCATCAAGATCACCCCCGTAGCGACCGCCGAGGAAGGCAGCAACTTCTTTCGGGTTGAAGCGCGCCTGCATAGCGCGCCCGCCCGCTTGCGCCCGGGCATGGAAGGCGTCGGCAAGATCCGGGTCGGACGGCGCGGTTTGTGGTGGGTGCTGACCCACAGCTTCAGCGACTGGCTGCGGCTGACCTTCTGGACCTGGACTCCGTAGCAGGCATTCATGGCTCGCCCCCTGTTCAGTCAGTCCTGGCATAGCGTGGCCGAGCTCAAACCACGCCTGATTGCTGGCGCGCGGATACACCGCCATGTGTACCGGGGACAGGTTTGGTATGTGGCCCAGGATCGCGCAGGCGGGCGCTATAGCCGGCTGAGTCCCGCGGCCTACGATTTTGTGCAGCGCATGGATGGCAAGACCACCATCCAGGCGATGTGGGACGCCTGCTGCGAAGGCAATCATGGCGATATCCCGACCCAGAATGAAGTTGTCGATCTGCTCATCCAGCTGCATTCAGTGGATT
Source organism: Oceanococcus sp. (assembly GCA_041601225.1). Lineage (GTDB taxonomy): Bacteria > Pseudomonadota > Gammaproteobacteria > Nevskiales > Oceanococcaceae > JBFIIN01. The sequence goes on along the minus strand of JBFIIN010000021.1, from coordinate 6,220 downwards.
TACTGAAAGCCGACGTCACCCCCGATGCCGCCGCCCTGTTCGAGCGTTACAAGAAACGCCGCGACCAGACCTGGAAGCAGTGGCTGATGAATCCGATGAGCATCAAGATTCCCCTGATCGATCCGGACCGCTTTCTCACCCGGCTCGTGCATCTGTTTCGCTGGGTCTTCAGTCCGGTTGGTCTGGTGCTGTGGCTGCTCGTGGTTATCCCGGCAGGCCTGCTGGCTGCCCAGAACTGGTCACCACTGACCGAGAATCTGGTGGATCGGGCCCTGGTGGGCAGCAACCTGGTGGTCATGGCCCTGGTGTTTCCCTTCGTCAAGGCCCTGCATGAATTGGGGCATGGCTTCGCGGCCAAAACCTGGGGCGCGCATATTCACGAAATGGGGATCATGTTCCTGGTCTTCGCACCCATCCCCTATGTCGAAGCCTCGGCGTCGTCGGCCTTTGCGTCCAAATCGCGGCGGATGGTGGTCGGCGCCGCCGGCATGCTCGTGGAACTGTTCCTGGCGGCGATCGCCATGTACGTCTGGGTCCTGGTCGAGCCCGGCGTGGTGCGCGCGATCGCCTTCAACGTCATGCTGGTCGCGGGCATTTCCACCTTGATCGTCAATGGTAATCCGCTGCTGCGCTTCGACGGCTATTTCATCCTGTGCGACTGGCTGGAAATGCCGAATCTGGCCAAGCGCGGGCAAACCTATCTGACCCTGCTGTGGGATCGGTACATCTGCGGTGCGCGCGAACTTGAGCCGTCGCCGGAAACCAGCGCCGAGAAACGCCGCCTGGCGATATACACCGTGCTGTCCTGGTGTTATCGCATGTTCATCACCTTCACCATCATCTTCTACATCGCCGGAAAATTCTTCTTCATCGGCGTCCTGCTGGCGCTATGGGCCGCCGCGAGTCTGCTGCTGCTCCCCATCGGCAAGGCCATCAAACACCTGCTGTTTGCACCGCAACTGCAACGCAAGCGGCAGCGCGCGATCAATAGCGCCAGCGCGCTCGCGGTCCTGGTGGTCCTGTTGGTCGCGGTGGTTCCCGCGCCCCTGCGCACCCTGGCGGAGGGGGTGATCTGGCTGCCCGAGCAGGCCCTGCTGCGCGCCGGGGGCGATGGCAGCTTTGAACGCTGGCTGGTTGAACCCGGTAGCCAGGTCCAGGCCGGCACGCCGGTGCTGATGTTGAGCGACGCCTTGTTGGAAGCCGAGCTGAAAGTTGCCCGCGCCACGGTGGACGAAGCCGCAGCGCACCTGCGCGCCGAGCAGTTCGAGAATCCCGAGCAAGCCCAAATCGCCCGCGAAAAATTGCAGCAGGAACAACGCGTGCTGGCCCGCACCGAGGAGCGGGCGGCGCGGCTGATCGTTGCCAGCGAGGTTGACGGCAGGGTCGTCGCGCCGATGCCCGCTGACCTCCCGGGCCAGTTTTTTCGCCAGGGCGACCTGCTGGGATACGTCCTGGCGGAGCGCAGCTTCATCGCCCGCGTGGTGGTCACGCAAGCGGACATCGATCTGGTCCGCACCCGGTTCCAGGCCGTGCAGTTGCGGCTTGCAGATGATTTGCGCACCGTCCACACGGCCTCGATCCTGCGCCAGACACCTGGCGGCATCGCGGAACTCCCGACCGCCGCGCTGGGCCCCAATGGTGGCGGGCGCATACCGGTCGACCCCTCCGATTCCGAAGGCCTGAAAACGCTGGAGCGCATCTTCGTACTCGATCTGCAGTTGCCCCCGGACACGCAGCCCAGCGCCTTCGGTGAACGCGTTTACGTGCGCTTTGACCACGGTCACGAGCCTCTGCTGGCGCAGGGATACCGGCGCCTGCGCCAACTCTTGCTGAGCCGCTTCAATGTCTAATGCCGCAGCCCTGCTGGTACATAGACCCGGCCAGGTGGGTGACGGGGTCTATCTGGAACGCGCCACGCTGCCCGAAGCCCGGCCCGAGGAATACCTGCGTGCAGGCCTGGCCAAGCTGCCGCGCCTGCGGCCAGTCCAGCGGCGCTGGCGGCGTTTCGTCGCCCGCACCAATGCCCACGAAGCGGCCTGCAAGGAGCTGAGCGATAGCGAGCTGGAACCGGAGCTGCGCAAGGCCTGCCTGGCCATGCGCCGCGAGGGCTTTGCCGAGGCGTTGCTGGCCCGGGCATTCGCCTTGGTGCGTGAAGCCTCGGTACGCGCCCTGGGCATGCGTCATTACGATGTGCAACTGCTCGGTGCCCGCACCATGCTCGAAGGCCGCATCGCCGAGATGGAAACTGGCGAGGGCAAGACGCTGGTCGCGACCCTGGCTGCCAGTGTCGGCGCCAAAACCGGCGCGGCCGTGCATGTGGTCACCGTCAACGATTATCTGGCGCAGCGTGACGCCGAAGTCAACGCGGCGCTTTACGAGCTGCTGGGTTTGAGCGTGGGCCTGATTCAGGAGGGCATGGAACCCGCTGAGCGGCGCCAGCAGTACGCCCGCGACATCGTGTATGTGTCGAACAAGGAACTGGTGTTCGACTACCTCAAGGACCGGATCGCGGCCGGCACCACCCTGAGCAGCCATCTGCAACTCCGCCGTCTGTACCGGACCGGGCGGGCCCCGGGAGTGATCCTGCGCGGCCTGCATCTGGCCATCGTCGATGAGGCCGACAGCGTGCTGATCGACGAGGCCCGCACGCCCTTGATCATCTCGGAAACCCAGCCCGACACGCTGGGCGGCGAGCTATATCATGCCGCCATCGAACTCGCCGGCCAACTCGAGCTTGGTCGGCATTTTGAGCTTTCGACCAAGAATGAAATCTGGATCAAACCGGCCGGCGATGAGCTGATCGCCGAGCTGAGCAAGGGCCTGTCCGGGGTCTGGAATTCACAGGTCTGGCGCCGCGAACTGATGCAGAAAGCCCTGTCCGCCGTACATTGCTATCACCGCGACCAGCATTACATCGTCGCCGAGGACAAGGTGCAGATCGTCGATGAATTCACCGGCCGGGTGATGCCGGACCGCTCCTGGGAGCAGGGCCTGCATCAGATGATCGAAGCCAAGGAAGACTGCGAGATCACCGGCGAGCGGCGAACCTTGCAGCGCATGACCTATCAGCGTTTCTTCCGGCGCTATCTGTTAACGGGCGGCATGACCGGTACAGCAACCGAAGTGGCCAGCGAATTGCGCCGGGTCTATGACCTCGATGTCGTGCGCATCCCCACCAACCGGCCCAGCCAGCGACGCTGGTTGACCGCCCACTGCTGGAGCGACCCGGAGCAGCGCTGGCAAGCCGTTGCGGCACGCGCCGAGGAATTGAGCAAGGCGGGACGCGCGGTACTCGTCGGCACGCGTTCGGTCGAGGCCTCGGAACGCCTGGCGGCGCTGTTTGCCGAGCGCGGAATTGCCCACGCGGTGCTCAATGCCCGCCAGGACGGCGACGAGGCCGAGGCCGTCGCCCAGGCTGGTCAGACCGGCCGGATTACCGTCGCCACCAACATGGCCGGCCGCGGCACGGACATCCAGCCCTCAGCCGAGGTCCTCGCCAAAGGCGGTCTGCACGTGATCCTGACCGAGTATCACGAAAGCCGGCGGATTGACCGCCAGCTGTTCGGGCGCTGCGCGCGCCAGGGCCAGCCCGGCACGGTGGAAATCATGGTCAGCGTGGATGACGAGCTGTTTCGGCGCTTTGCGGGGTCGGCGCAAAACTTGCTGAACACACTGAGTGCGCACCGCAAGGGACTGAAACTGCCGCCCCCCCTGCTCCGGCTGCTGGTCAAACTCGCCCAGAACCGGGCCGAACGGCACAACCAGCGCATTCGTCTTGAAACGCTGAAACAGGACCGCAAACTGCGCACCGCGCTGGGCTTTACCGCGCAAGGCTAGGCCGCACGGCGGACCCGAAACTGGCCGGTCAAAAACATGACCGGCCCCGACTGCTGACCCCGCCTAATGCAGTTTCGGCTTGCCAGGCAGTTTGATCTTGAGGCCCGTCACGGACGCCAGATCGGTCTCATTTTCACCCTCGCCACACAGCGCATTGCTCAGCCATTCATCACGCAATGGCTGCAAAGTCGCGGCCAGTTCATCGCGATCAAAGTGCGGCAGCTTGTCCTGCCAATCCACCCGCAAACGACTCGCGACCTCCTCCACCGCATCCCGAACCCCGTCGTCAGTCACCTCGTCGACCAGATCCTGGATTTCGTCAATCGGCAACGAGTTCACGATCAGGCTGGCCGCCATACGCAGGGGCTTGAACGGGTTTTCGACATTCAGGCCTTCTGCAGGGCGGAAGCGAATTTCATCCGTGCTGCGTAACCATTCATGGCCCAGGCCTGGCAGCGCCCCAATCCGAGGATGCCGCGCCCGATCTGCCGGTGGATTCGACGCCGGGACATCCGCGGTCTGGAGCGCGATATCGCCTTCCTCCTGCTCCTCGCCCACCCGGAAATACACATCAACCACGGCCAGCTTGCGGCCATCGGTCAAGGTGACCGAACTGCGCTCCAGCAGCAAATTGCCGTTCTGCACTTCCGGCAAGCTGGTGTAGCTGGTATCGATGGAGGCAATGCCCACCTCCAGCAAGCTGCGCAGTTCGCCCAGATCCGTGCGGTGATTGCCATTGCTGTCCTGCCAGACGCGCAGCTGATGGAAGCCGCGATCGCTGCGATCCACAACGCCATCCCGGTTGCTGTCAAATTCGGCCAGCTGGGCAAAGCCGGCGCCGACTTCACCACCAAACAATTCGCTGCCGTCGTCGATCCGGCCGTTGCGATTGCGGTCGATGGCCAGGAAGGCATCGCCGGCGGAAATCCAGCCCGAGGTGACGGCCCGGCCCGTATTGAGCAGATCAAAAGCCCCCGCGGTGGGGTCCAGTGCGGTGGTTTGCACGCCGTCCCCATTGAGGTCGATCACCAGCGGACTTTGATAGTGCACCGCGGCCGGCACGACCGTGACGGTCAGCGCCTCCACCGTTTCGGCTGCGGCACCGGTCGCGGTCTCGGTCGCGATACCGACCACCGCCAGGGTAAGCGTACCCACATAATCCTGTGGCGGCATCCAGGACAGCTGATCCAGCGCCCAGCCGCTGATGTCGACGCTGGTATTGCCCGCCTCCGCGCTGAAGCTGTGACTGTCGTCGGTGAGAATCGAGCCCACCGGCAAACTGCGGATTTCCAGACGCAGGGCCTCCGAGCCATCGGTGTCGATGAGCGCTGCCCCGACCTGGGTCAGCCGAATCGGCGCGTTGGCATAGCCCGTGTTCAGCGGCCACTGCTCGGTGATTCCGATATCGTCGATCATCGCACCGCGGCCATTGGCCTGGGTATCCGACGACTCTATCGCCAGCCGCACCATCCGCTGCTGACCATTACCCTCAAATTCGAACTGCAGGGCCTGCCAGTCCAGCGCATCGGAGGGGCTGGTGCTGGCATAGGTCCAGCGCCGTTCGCCATCGATGTAGATCCCGATCCGGGTAAATTCGGAGTCAAAGCCCACCTGTCCCGCGTAATCGAACTCCAGCTTGTAGGTCGCCCCGGTCTCGGTCGCGACCAGACGCTCGATCCCCAAAGTCTGATGACCCTGGCCGTTGCCGTCGTTCAGATTCAGCCAGTTCTCGCCGTTGCCCGGCGCCGCATACACCACCGTCTTCTTGCGGTCGGCATTCGGCATGCGATCGCCGTTGCCCCAGATTTCAAAGACTTCCTGGCCGCGGCCATTACCGTTGGGCTCGGTCACCAGCGACCAGCCTTCCAGTTCCGAATCATGAACCAGGGTGAAGCTGCTGTTCTTGTTGTCCACCGTCTCCCAGCTGGTCCGCAGCAGCTCCGCCGTCGCGCCGTGCTCCGACGAATCTTCCGGCCGCTGCACGCTGACCAGCGGGGCGTCCGGCAGGGGCGCGATGTCGATGTTGACCATCGCCAGATTACCGGTGAGTTCGAAGTCGAAGGGCTGGATGCCGAAACGCGCGTAGTGCGCCTGCTGGTTGCCCGTGCCGCTGCCGCCATACATGGCGCCGCCCGAGGCATTGGCCAGCGGCAGGAAGCGCAGATCACCCGCTTCTATATCCTGCTGCGCAAAACTGTCACCGGTTTGCACGTCCACCCAGAGCCCGCCGGCGCGCCGCTGCAAGCGGCCGTCCAGCGGCAGGCTGGTCACCGCAAAGCTGATCGGGTCCTCGTTCTCATCGGTCAGATTGAAGTCCGACCAGGCAAACACATAGATCGTGTCTTCGATCCCGCTCACCGTGCTGTCCACGGCCACCGGCGCC
>JBFIIN010000020.1:0-17121 GCA_041601225.1 Oceanococcus sp. | reverse complement strand
TGGCAGCGCTGCTGGATCGAGGCGATGGCGGGCAGGAATCTCGCACGCTGCAGTCCGCCCAGATAAAGCTGGTCCGGCGGGATGTTGGAGGTAGCCAGCAAGGTGATGCCGCGCTCAAACAGGGTTTCCAGAAGCCGCGCGAGGATCATGGCATCGGCAACATCGGAGACGAAAAATTCGTCGAAGCACAGCACCCGCGCCTCTGTTGCCAGTTCGTCGGCGATGGGCGTCAGCGGATCACTGGTGTCGGCATAGGCCTTGTACCGATCATGCACGTCCTGCATGAAGCGGTGGAAGTGCGTGCGCCGCTTGCGCCCGAAGGGCAGAGCGTCGTAGAAGCAGTCCATCAAATAGGTCTTGCCACGGCCCACGCCACCCCACAGATAGGCGCCCTGGACCGGTGTCCAGCTGGGTTTGCCCCAGCGGGATCGTCGGGGCGGCGTGTCCAGCAGTTCCTGATAGATGTGCTGCAGGCGCGCCACGGCCTGCGCCTGAGCCGGATCCGCGATGAAACCCGGGGTCTGCAGGTCGGCGGCGTAATGCTGTTCCGGTGACAGACGGGGCATCAGGGTGCGGGGCGGCGCCGCAGGCACCCTGCGAGAATCAGTAACAACAACTGGCCCAGGGAGCCCGAACCGCCACCCGTCACCGCGGGGGAGTCACCTGCGGGCGCACGACCGCGCAATACGATCTGACCGTCACTTCCGCCCGCATCGCCATCGACACCCGCTTCGTCCTGATAGCCGGTCCAGTGACCCTGATTCCAATTCACCGGAGTGGCGGGATCGGCATCCAGTGCCAGCCCTGACAGGTCACTCACGGCGATGTCCAGCCGCAGGTTGTCGCTGGCTGCCAGATCAGTGCTCAGTCGAAAGCTACTGAGGTGGGAGTCGTCGCGATAGTTCAAAAATCCCCGTGGCGTGGCCTGCGGATCGGCGATCCAGCCGTTGGCGGAACTGTTTACGGTGAGTTCGGACTGCGTGCCGAGCAGTCTGATCTGCGGTGCCAGCGCAACCGTTTGGCCGGGGTATTGAACAACCTGATTGCGGGCATTGCGCTTTCGCATGGGCTTGTTGAACGCAATCCACAACAGATAGTCGGTGTCCGCGGTCAAGCTTTCCGCCTGATCGACGATCAAGCGACGCGTTCCGGAGGTCGTGCTCCAGTGGGCGGCGAATCGCGTCTGGCCGCTGTCCGCGTCCAGCACCGCCACGGCCTCGACATTGGGAGGCCCGCTCTGACGATAGTAGGCGAGCAGGGCCATGTCGCCGATTTCGGCCCGCATCCTCGGCACCTGCGCCTCGGGCAGGATGAAGCCATCGTGGTCGACCCCGTGACCACCGTATTCACTGGCTCCGTTGATCGAGGGTTCGATCTCCAATGTAAAGGACGGCACCTCGTAATAATAGGCGAACACTTCATCGGTGGCACCGATGCCCTGGTTGACCGGTGCCGCGGCGTACCCGTAGGGCTGGCTGGCGCTGCGACCCATGCTGGCAGCCAGGCTCCGGCTGAGCGCATTGAGGCGGCTATTGTGGGTGTCATTGCCGAACAGCACCCGACCGAAGGAGTGGGTGTCGATGAACAGACGCAACCGGTCGCTCAAGGCGTCAGCCTGAACCAACAGAATCCGGCTTTCGGCTTCGGACGCGGGGCCGGTACCGTGATAGACGATGGATCCCGGGTTGGCGCTGGAGCGCGTGCCACTGGCAGCCGCCCAGAACGGGTCAAAATTGCGATTCAGGTCGACGCCGTTGAGCAGATCGCTGGTCGTTGCCAGATCCTCGTCGGTATCCCGCATGTTCTTGCGTCGCTGGCGGCCGTCGCGTGGTGCGCTGTTGCCCTGTTCGATATCCACGTCGATATGCGTGCTGACCGGGTAGCGCTGGGTCTGCCGAAATCCGTCGACGTTCAGCACTGGGATGAAACGCAGCTCCAGATTTTCCAGCAGAAACTGATGAAAGCCCTCGTCCGCTTCGTTTCCGGCCAGACGCTCGATGATCCCCACCACGGCTTCCGGTGCCTGCCATTCGCGCGCATGAATGCCGCCGCTATGCAGCACGGCGCCTTCGCTGGCGGTCCCGTTGCGGGTCCGGGTATCGGGATCGGAATAGGTGAATGCCCAGATCTCGCGGCCGGCATGGCTGAGTCCGACCGGTTCACCGCTGAGCTGAGTTGAGGCCAGGTCCAGTCCCAGCAACCGGGCCAGCAACGCATCGTAATCGCGGAAGCCGGCGAAGGCCTGGACGCTGCTTGCGGGGATCGGTGGCGGGTAGCCCAGGGCGATTTCTCCGCTGCCGGCATTGTCCTCCACGTAATCCACGATGCGCGCCTGGACTCCGGTCCAGCATCCCAACGCGACGAGCGCGCAAGCGAGCCTCAGTGCAGCCATCGGGCGAGATCCTGCTGGAGATCGGTTCTGGCCGACGCGCTGTACCGCTCCAGGGCCGCGCGGGCCGCCGGTGTGCCCCTGAGGTACAAGGCCAGTGCGGCGCTGCGCTGCTCGTTCGCATTTCCGCTGAGTCGCAGACGCGTTTCCAGTTCGTCGATCAGCGCCAGGCGGCTGTCCGCTAGTGCGCGGGCGGCGCTCGTGCCGTGCCGTGGATCACTCAGGGCCTGCCACAGCCGCGCGGCAGCGCCAGGATGCCGGTGCGCAAGCTGGCCCAGCGCAGACCATCCTGCGCCCGCCAGGGCGGCGTTGTCGGTCAGCACTGACCAGAGCTGATACTGCGCCGACAAATCCAGACTGAGAGATGCCTGTTTCAGGGCCGCCAAGCTCGCCGCATCCACGGCGCTGCGGGCCAGGCTCAGGACGGCTGTCGATCCAGGCAAACGCCGCGCGAGCGCGGCCAGCACAGACTCCGCGGGCGGCGCATTGGCCTCCAGCAAGCTCGTCGCAATCCGCTCAAGATCCGGCGCCGTGGCAGTCTCAATCCAGCGCGCTAGCGCCGACGGATTTGCGGCCTTGGCCAGCGTCGGGGCAAACCGGCCGGCCCGAACGGCCTCATCGATCGCCGCGACTTCCTTGCGGGCGGCCCAGACTGCCAAAGTTGTGCGGGCGGCGGTAGCCACCGGATAGACCGGAATCAGCAGGTGATGGCCGGCGTCATACTGTTCCCGCGTCGTATGCACGGGGTAATCGAGCAGCGACTGCAGCCACACCCGGCTGGATTCGCTGCCCGAAGTCTGGCGCAATTCCACGGCATTGCGGTACAGGCGCAACTCAAGCTCGGCGGCATCGAGTGTGCCTTCCCAAAGCGCCTGCCGCGCGCTCCAGTCGACCGTCGCTGCGGCACCTGCGGGAATCCAGCAGACCAGGGCCAGTGCAGCCACCCGGCTCAGCCGCGTTAGGATAGTCATCATGGGCAAAGTGTACATCCTGCAACCATGAGCCTGGCAGCCGTGTTGGCCGCCGACGCGGCCTTGCTGGATCGCTTTGCCGACGCGCTGTGGGCTGAACAGGGATTGGCCGACAAGACGCTGGCAGCCTATCGGAGCGATCTCGCGGGCCTGGCACGATTTCTAGGTCGGTCAGGGCGCGGCCTGTGCGAGGCGGAATATGCGGATTTGGCTGCGTATATGCAAACCCGCATGGTGCATTCCGCGCGTAGCGGCGCCCGACTGGTCTCCAGCATGCGCCGCTTTTACCGTTGGGCGGTGCGCGAAGATTTGCTGGGCGAGGATCCCAGCGCCTTGCTCGACCGGCCCAAACCCGGCCAGCCCTTGCCCAAGGTCATGTCCGAGGCTGAGGTCGACGCATTGCTCTGCGCTCCGGATCTGCGTTCGGCACGCGGATTGAGAGACCGCAGCATGCTGGAAGTGCTCTATGCGGCGGGCCTGCGCGTGTCGGAACTGGTCGGTCTGACGTTGGCGCAACTCAATCGCGAGGCCGGGGTGGTCCGGATTCTCGGCAAGGGTGGGCGCGAGCGCCTGGTGCCGCTGGGTGACCAGGCCCTGGACTGGCTGCAGCGCTACTTCCGTGAGGCCCGCCCGGAACTACTCAAGGGGGCGGTCAGCGAATTCGTTTTTCCTGGCCGCGCAGGGCGCGCCATGACGCGGCAGAATTTCTGGAATATCATTAAGGCCTACGCGCGGGTGGCTGGCTTGGTCAGCGATCCGTCCCCGCATACTCTGAGGCACGCATTCGCGACCCATTTGCTCAACCACGGCGCAGATTTGCGCGCGGTGCAGATGCTGTTGGGGCATAGCGATTTATCCACCACCCAGATTTATACCCACGTCGCGACGGCGCGCTTGCAGGACTTGCACGCTCGCCACCATCCACGCGGGTGAATTTCGGTGCAGATTCGTGGTCTTAGGCCCACAACGAAGTTATAGGAGTCAGGATGTTTAAAGTAATCATCGGCTTGGCCGCGCTCGCCCTGTCGGCCGGCGTTGGCGCCGCGGATGAGGGGGTGGAAACCTTGGTCAAGAAACTCGGTACCACCTTTCCGGGAATCTCCGCCGACAACATTCGCCAAACGCCAGCGGCCGGGATCTATGAAATCAGCGTAAAAACACCGCGTGGCATGGTGTTCGGGCACTCGACCGGGGACGGTCAGTATTTCATCGATGGCGATTTGATCGAAGTCAGCACGGGACGCTCGATCACCGAGGAGCGGCGCAAGAGCGCACGCCTGGCGCGCCTGGAAGAAGTCGGTGAAGACAAGATGATCGTGTTCAAGGCGCCGAATGAAAAGCACGTGATGACGGTGTTTACTGACATCGATTGCGGCTATTGCCGCAAGCTGCACCGAGAAATGGCGGACTATCACGCCAAGGGCATTTCGGTGCGCTATCTGTTCTATCCGCGCAGTGGTCCCAATACCCCCTCGTTTGCCAAAGCGGAGGCCGTGTGGTGCGCCGAGGATCAGCAAGTCGCGATGACCCAGGCCAAGAATGGTCAGGACGTCAAAGGCCCGGCCTGTGTTTCGCCGATCCGCGAGCATTACGATCTGGGTCAGGAATTTGGTGTGCGGGGGACCCCGGCTCTGATTCTCGACGACGGCGCGCTGCAACCGGGTTATGTCCCCGCAGCACGTCTGGCCCAGGCTTTTGCGGCGCACGCCGGGAGCGCGGCCAGATAATTCGTTGCGTGTCTTGCAAAAAAGCCGGCTCCGCGCCGGCTTTTTTGATTCTGCTGAGCCCGTTATCGCTCCAGAAGTTCCAGCTTGTCGGGCTTGCCGTCCCAGTCTGCGGCGTCTGGCGGGGGGTCCTGACGTTCGCGAATGACTGGCCAGGCTTTGGACAGGGCCGTGTTCAAATCCAGAAAGTGCGCCTGATCTTCAGGCAGGTCATCTTCCGCGAAGATTGCTTCAGCCGGGCATTCGGGCTCGCATAAGGTGCAGTCGATGCATTCTTCCGGATCGATGACCAAGAAGTTCGGACCTTCGTGAAAGCAGTCCACCGGGCAGACTTCCACGCAGTCGGTGTATTTGCACTTGATGCAGTTTTCGGTGACGACAAAGGTCATGAATCGCTCCGGCCTTTTCGGTAAGTTCGCGTATTCTACTGTGTTGCACTGCAGCGAGTCAGCCCTTCCGCACGATTTCGCGCCTGGTTTGCCCCGACCATGGTGACACCGTCAGGTCGTGGGTATGCAGTTCGTATTCCCCACGTTGATAGTCGGCGAAGTAATCCTGCAAAGTGAGTCGCACCGTCGGAAATGCCAACTCATCCCAGGGGATCTGGTCCTCGCGCATCAGCTCGACCGCAAGGCTCTCTGCGCCGGCCGCGAATTTGGGTTCCAGCAAGCGGGCCCGATAGAACATGTAAACCTGACCGATGTAGGTCACATTGATCAAAGTATAGAGTTCGCCCATCTCAACCTCGGCGCAGGCCTCCTCGCGGGTTTCCCGGGCCGCGCCAGCCGCGGCAGTCTCGCCAATTTCCAGAAAGCCGGCAGGAAGCGTCCACAGGCCATGACGCGGTTCAATAGCGCGCCGGCACATCAATACGCGGTCTTCCCAGCAGGCGACCGTGCCGGTAATGATCTTGGGATTGTGGTAGTGAATTTCGCCGCAGGCTCTGCAAACAAAGCGCGGCAGCGAGTCGCCATCAGGTATGCGATGTTCGACGGGTGCGCCGCAGGCATTGCAAAAATGCATGCGAATCATGCGGCAGACTTTGAGCTAGGGCTTGGCACGGCTGGGGTTTTCAGTAAAGATTCGGTTTGAACCGGCTCGTCCGGCGCGGCAGCTATGGTAGCTTAGACCAAAGTGCCCGCGTGGGTGTCGAGGCATAGAGAGAAACTTGGGGAGTCATCAATGAATAAGTTCGCCGGCTTTGTTGCGGGTATGTTTCTGGTCGCAACTGCACAGGCGCAGGGTGATGGTTGGGCCGTTTACGGTGGCTTGGATTACGCCGTCCTGGAAATTTCGGGCTATACCACGAACCCGGCACCGGAACCTGACAATGCCCCGGAGCGTATCCGCCTGGATTTTGATGCGGACATGATCCGCGGACGGGTCGGGTGGTGGATGAACGAAGATTTCGCGCTGGAAGCCCAGTTCGGCGTCGGCAATGACGATGCTCAGGACCCGGATACGGCGGAAATCGATTCGTATTATGGGATTTATCTGCTGCCGCGTGCCCAGATGTTCGACTGGCTGGATGTGGTCTTTCCCCTGGGTTTCGCTTCGACCGACTTCGTGCTGCCGTCAAACCAGTCCTTGAAGCGCGACAGTGCTGCGTTCGGCGTGAATTTCCAGCTGAATATGGCCGGCTTCTTTGGCGAGGATTCCGTCATCGGCGGGCTCGGCATCGGCGCGGGATTCATGGTCTATCAGCAGGGCAGCGATTCCAGCGTGCGTGGTTATAACGGCGGAATCCATTTCGGTTACTCATTCTGAGCCCTGCGTTTTCCGGGTGACAAAGGGGCGGCCTGGGGTCGCCCCTTTTGTTACCCGGGCGCGGCTGCGTCCTGGTTCACGGCAGCCTGTGGCAGCCAGCGCTCGAGCCAGGCGGCGCGCGCTGCCACGTCGCTGCCGGCAACGGTCTTGATCGCGGCGAAGAATTCGGCCCAGTTGCCCCGCGTGGCCTCGAAGCGGGCCACAAAAGCGGGCACCAGTTCGGTGTACGTGGCCAGGGCCGCGAGCTTGGCATTGCTGAGTTCGGCAAACCAGTTGTCGTAAGCGGCATAGCCGTCCCAGGACTCGCGCAGTTCGGCATAGTCCTGGCGCAGCGCATCAAAGGCTTTGGCCTTGGCGATGCGCTTTGCCGGGTTGCTGAGCGTCGAGGCATACAGGGCTTCCAGGCGCTGGCGATGCAAACTGACCAGGGCCACGAATTGCGCGCGGCGACTCTGGCGTATCGCCGCGGCGCGCGCCTCCTGAGGATTGGCGCGGGCCGCCAGCCATTGCGCAGTACCCAGTTGCTCGACCGCTGTTGCGAAGGCTTCGCTAAAGGCTGAGTCGCCGGCGATATAGACTTTCTGATGCGACAACTCATGAAAGATCAGGCCGGCCAGCGCATGGTCGGGCCAGTCCAGCATGGTGTTGACCACCGGGTCTTCAAACCAGCCCAGGGTCGAGTAGGCAGCCACCCCACCCACCGCGACGTCGTGACCGCTCGCTTGCAGGCGCGCGGCGAGGGCCTGCGCATCGGCCTGGGCATAGTAGCCGCGGTAGGATACGCAGCCGGCGATCGGCATGCACCAGGTCTTGGGCGTCAGCGAAAACTCCGGCGTCGCCACCACATTCCAGAGCAGGAAGCGACGTCCAATGTCGGCGTAGCTGGTGTAGGAGCTATTATCGGGCAGACCCAGTTCCCGAACGGCAAATTCACGCGCCGCCAGCGCAAGCTGAAGCTTGGCGCGCAACTCCGGGGCGGTTTCGGCGTCGGCCAGAATCCGCTCGATGGGTTCGCGTGCGCACATCAAGGCCAGGTGGCCACTGACGGCCTGCGCGTAATATTGTGCCGTTGAACAGGCGCCAAGCCAGACTGGCGCGAACACGATGACCATGGCGCGCAGTGGGCGCATGCGGAAGAGCATTTGAACCGAAATTGGCGACGTCACGCTTGGCTGCTGATACCGATCATCGCGCTTATTGTAGGCGGACTGCAGCAATGGGATCGGCAACGCGACCACCCCAGCAGCTATGCGGGTCTGCCACGCGCGGCCCAATGGAGTGTCCTGCACTGGGCGCGCGTGTTGAACAATCCCGGGTTCGTGGTGGGCTACAGTGAATTCCGGCGCAACCCGCTGTGGGTGAGTTACCGTCTATCAGCGCCAACTGTGGGACTCCGCGCGCGCCCGCGCGAATTCCGCGCCGATTGGCGGACCCTGGCCCGGGTCGGCGCTGCGGATTTTCGGCACAGCGGCTTTGATCGGGGACATCTCGCGCCGAACTACGCAATCGCGCGTATGCACGGTCGTGAGGCTCAGTTGGCAAGTTTCCTGATGAGCAACATTACACCGCAAAGCCGGCGTCTGAATCAAAAGCTCTGGCAGCGACTCGAGGAGCTGGAATTCGATGTTTTCGCGCCCCGCTACGGGCAACTGTGGGTCACGGCTGGACCGATATTCGACGCCGATCGCCGTTGGTTGAAGTCGGGTGTCGAAATTCCTGATGCGTTTTTCCGGGTCTGGCTGACTGAGATCGAAGGCCGGCCGCAGGTGCTGGCTTTTCTCACCCCGCAGCAGGTGCGCGGGACGGAGCCACTGACCGATTTCGTGGTCAGTGTTGATGAAATCGAGCGCCGTGCCGGGCTGGATCTGTTTCATCGCCTGGGCGACGATATCGAGGCGGAACTGGAAGCGGCAATAAACGCACCGTTCTGGGATCTGGCGCGCTACGCCGAGCATCCGCCGCGTTATTGATCCGGTGCGGGTTTCGGCAGGACCACGGTCACGGTAGCGCTGGCCCAGTCGTGCCAGGCGCGGCGCTGGGGGTCCAGCAGGCTCCACCAAATGCCCAGACCTGCGCAGGTCCAGGCGGGAATCGCGACGGCAAACCGGGTCAATACCTGCAGCCAGCTGATCTTCCCGTCGTCCACGCGCCGAACCTGCAGGCGCCAGGCGCGCATGCCCAGGGTTTGCCCGCCATGGGTCCAAAACCAGCCATAAAACCCAAGACTCAGGAACATGATTCCGGCACGGAGCAGCGGATCACCGGGGGGGGCGGGCTGTCCATCGCGAACGACGACCAAGCTAAAGGCCAAGCCTATCCACAGTCCGAGCAGGAGCAACAGGTCATAGAAGCCGGCTGCAATTCGCCGCCACGGTGATGCTGGAAGCAGGAGCGTGCCCACGCCCTACAGCCTGCGCCGCATGGGCAGGTGGACGATGCCGGCTTCCATGAATTCGGGTCCGGTCGGCGCGAATCCCAGGGCTCGATAGAATCCGCACACGTACGCTTGGGCGGCCAGATGGACCTCGCTCAGTCCTTGCCCACGCGCGGCATCGAGTAGTTCTTTGAGCAGGGCTGCGCCGACGCCCCGATGGCGAAATCCCGCGCGCACCGCCATGCGGCCGATCTTTCCCTCCGGGAGCAGTCGGCCAGTGCCGACCGGCATATCGTCGGCCCAGCAGAGCGCATGCACGGCGTCGGCGTCCCGGGCGTCGGCCTCTATCTCGGCGGGAACGCCCTGCTCCTCGACGAAGACCTCAAAGCGGATGTCCAGACAGATATCACCGTAGGTCGGCCATGCGACCAGCGCGGTCCTCAAAGCATGCGGGTGCATGCCCGACGCCTTGCCAGGCCGACCAGTGCCGCAAGTAGCAGCAGGCCCGGCTCGCCGCCGCGGACCTCGCGGAGGTTCCGGGAGAGCGCCACGGTAGCTGACGCGCGCCGGCCCCAGCGGTCTTCTGCCGTGTAAAAAATGGTGTCGCTGTGGCTGTTTGCGGACCACCGGTAGATCAGCTGCGTGCTGTTACTGCTGATGATGGTCCCGTTGCCGGCCCGAGCGCTGACGATGCGTAGCGGCCAAACGCCCTGATCATTGAGCAGGACGTCCAGGCTCAGTTGTTCGGAATCCGCCGGGAGATTCCGGAACTCGTCGTTCGACGCCTTGAGATTCGCCGTGCCCGGGTCCAGGCCATCAATGGCGAGTTCCCCGCTTCCCTCCGGATCAAGCCAGCTGCGCAGCTGGTTTGCCGGCTGGGATCCGGCTTGCCAAGCCACATCAAGGCGGCCAAATACGTCGGAGCGTGTGGGTTCTTCGCAAGACGAGTTGCCGCCCGACAACTGGCCGACCACGCGGTGGTCCTCATTCCAGAGTCCCGAACCCGAGGACCCCGGTTCGGTAACGCCCTGCGACCAGACGACCTCCCAGCTCTGCACTTGATTGCCGTCGACATTGGCGGTACGACGCCGCGCCGACTGGCTGAAGCTGGAAATACTCTTTTCGTCGCCGCGCGGGTGATGGACGCTGACCCCAGCGCCGGGCGCCGTCCCGCTGGCATCCCAGCCGGCATAAAACACCGCGTAGGTGGCCGGCGGACGTTGATCGAGGCGGATAAGTGAAAAATCGGCCGTGGCGCCACGGGCGAGCAAGCTTGCTCCGCTCTGATTCTGGCGCAGGCTGCCGTCAGCGGAGCCATCGCATTCGGAGCTCTGAAAGTTCCAGTAGGCCACCACTGAACTCGCCGGCATGCCTGAGCTCTCGCCGATGCCACAATGATCGGCGGTAAGTGCCAGTGGGTCGCCATCACGGCGCGTATTGTTGAGCAGTACCGCTGTACAGAGGCGTTGCCCGCCGACCGTGATCCGCGCGGTGGCGCGGATTGCGTCGGTCCATTGGTCGCCCGTCGGGCAGGCCGCATCCACGTTACAAGAGCCGGCTTTCGCGGTCGCACGCAGGCTTCGGAATCCATGATTGAGCTGCGTGATCGCCATGCTTAGCTGCGGCCGAGCAGCGGCGGGAACTGCAAGCTCCAGCAACAGCTCCGCGCCCGGCACAAGCGCCGTCCAGAGCTGCCCGTCCGCGCGATTGTCCCGTTCGCTGTAGGGACCCTGCTGCATGACGCCTGATCGGTCGTACAGCCGAAGACTGGCGCCCTGTGGCAAATACAAATCGGTGAGGGCCAGATTCAATGAGTAAGCACCGGGTGAGCCAAGACGCAGTCGCCAGATATCCATCTGCCCGATCCGGGTCCAGCGTCCATGGGTCGTGGGTGTGATATGGATGGCCACCGGCACCGCGAATTGCAGCGGGCGACCTTTGACATCTATGCTGCGCTGGGCCAGGTCGTCGCCGTCAACACGCAGCAGGGGCGTAGCCAGAATGTCCTGCACGCTTAACAGGGGTCCGGTGCCGGCGTAGGCGCTCATGCTCATGCCGAACAGGGCGGCCAGCAACAATGGCATTGGATGGGGCGTTGGCATCGCGGGTCTGGAATTGGGCCGGACCGCCTATTGTGCCGCTGTCAGGTCCTGACGTCCAAGCCGGCAGGTTTAACCGGTACGACGGCCTCGCGCCGGTTTGGCTGATATCGGTCCGGGACCGTGCCAGAATATGGTCCCGCAACATGTTCATGAAGCCCGGGGGCAGGCCATGCAACGTCATTTACCGACAGCGTTTTCCGTATATATCGCTTTCGTATTCGTGCAATCGCTGTTCTTCAAGTTTGCGGATTCGCCGGAAACACTCCACATCTTTGGGACACTGGACGCCTGGGCCACCAGTTTGGGTTTCCCCGGGCTGTTCGCACCGGGCGGCATTTTCAGCGCCTATGTGGTCGGCGGCGCGGAGTTGGTGGCTTCCATCCTGCTGCTGTCCGGGGCTTTCGTTGAGAGGCTGCGGTTGATGCAGGTGTTCGGCGCGCTGCTGGCTCTGGGAATAATTTCCGGCGCCATTTTCTTCCACTTGTTTACGCCGCTGGGCGTCAATGTTCAGGGTGATGGTGGCTTGTTGTTCTACATGGCCTGCGGGGTGTGGCTCAGTTCCTTGCTGGTTCTGTGGCTACGTCGTGATCTGGTGCTGGCGCTACGCAGGGGCGCGGCCTGACGCGGGGACGCCGGGAGGCGGAGGGCGCCTGGACCAGTAACCCGCGAGACAGGCGCCGGCAAAAATGTGCCAGATCCCCCAGGCCGCAGCGATGAGCGCCATGCCGCCGAGGCCGGCGAAAAAATTGAATACCAGAATGAGGCCCAGGCCTGAATTCTGAATACCGACTTCGATGGTCGCCGCGCGGGTTTCCCGCTCCGGCAGGCCTAGAGCGCGCGCCATTCCGTAACCTACGCCGAAGGCCAGCAGGTTGTGCGCGATGACCAGACCGGCAACCAGTTGCCAATAGTTGAGAAAGGCGGGCCAGTTCGCGATCAGGGCCGCGATGACAAAGGCGAAGAACGCGACAAAGGAAAAGATCTGCATGGGCTTGTGCAGGCGGGCTGCGAAGAGGGGCTTGCGCGCGGCCAGGGTCATCCCCAGCGCGAGCGGCAGGCCCAGCATGAGGGCAATCATTTTCAGCATGGACCAGAAGTCCAGCTGCACCGCACGCAGCAAGGGCTGCAGGTTGGGGTCCAGACTTCCCCAGAAAGAAAAATTCAGGGGAGTCATAAGGGTCGCGAGTATGGTGGAGATCGCCGTCATGCTCACGGAGAGGGCGGTGTTGCCTTTGGCCAGATGAGTTACGAAATTCGAGATGTTGCCGCCAGGGCAGGCGGCGACCAGGATCATGCCCAGAGCCAGCACGGGGGCCGGATTCAGGATCTGGATCAGGCCGAAAGTGGCCGCGGGTAAAACCAGAAACTGGGCGATAGCGCCGGCGGCGATCGCCCGCGGCATGTCCAGGACGCGGCGAAAATCCACAGGGCGTAAATCAATCGCGATGCCAAATATGACAATCCCGAGCACCAGGTTGAGCAGCATCAGTCCCTGCGGGCTGAAGTTCAGTTCAATGGCCGCCAGTTCCACGGTATTCATAGTTTTGCCGCCACCAAGGCGGCTCCCGAAAGCATGAGCACCAGATACAGACTGATGCGGAATGCCCGTTCCGGCACGCGATGATGTGCCCAGTCGCCAACGATCAGGCCAACGAACACCACCGGAAGCAAGCTCAAAATCCACGTGCCCACGAGCGGTGTGAAACGGCCGGCGATTGCGAAATTCATGGTGAGCAGGGCGTTGAGAACCAGCCAGACCACAAGCAGGGTTGCGCGGAACGCCAGGCGGCTGAGTTGCAGGCGTGCTGCGGCATACGCCAAAAATGGACCACCTGATGCATAGAGGCCCTGGACCAGTCCGGCCAACCCGACAAAGCTGACGAAGGCGAGGGGGCCCAGTTCCTGGTGTGGGCTGGTACGGCGCAACAGGCGCAGCAGTTCCCAGCCCGCCAGGCCGAATACAACCACGCCAAAGCCCAGCGCCAGCAGGGGGCCATGCAGGGCATAGGACAGGGCGATGCCGGCGAGGAATCCGATGCCCATGACCGGAAAGATGCGCTGCAGCAGCAAGGGCCAGGCTACGGCCGCGTGATCCTTGTAAACCAGCCAGCCGGATAGCGGCAGGTTCAGCGCGACAACGACCGGGAGCAAGGTTTCCAGTGCAAGCAAATGGGCGCCCAGGGTGAGCGCGATGATGTTTGCGCCAAACCCGATCATCGCCTGAGTTGCGTAGGCCAGCAGCACCACAAGGCCGAGGACCGCCAGAGTCAGCATCCCGGATTCAACCGGTGTGCGTTGATCAATCCGTGCAAGTTTTTTCCTCGTGGTCGGCGGGCTGGACCCGCATGCTGGCTCGTGCCCGGTCGGCTGCTGACTGGGCGCCGTCGAACCGGCGCAAATCGGCCCACCAGAGAATGAGCAGGCGGAGCGGACTCACGGTATGCGCACCGCGCCGCATGTTGGCCTGGCCAATCGCGAAGGCCAGCCACCACTGCCGAAAGAACGCCCGATAAGCGGCGAAGAGTGACGCGCCTGGATGATACACGTGCGCTGATTCGGATGTGACGCCATTGACTTCAAGGATCTTCAGCTGCCGGCCCGCACGCAGCTGTTCGCCATCGGGCGCAATGATGTCGAGTCGCCCGAAGTGAAAACCCGGCAACAGCGGGGTCGTTATTTCATCGAGGCGCGCGCGCAGTGCTGCGCTGACCAGACGGCGGCCATCAAGAAAGACCGCGCCGCGACAATGGCTGCCGACGTCCACCAGGCTCTGGCGGGCACCCACCGCCAGAACCTGACGCAAGCGGAGACGATGTCGTTCGAACAGCAAGTCGGCGATCAGGCGAGTGCGGGGCTGGGCCAGTATGAGCTCGGCCAGAGTGGATACGCCGTCCCCCACCACCTGCGGCAACTGCTTTTCGGTCACGGACAGTATCCCCAGGTGCTGATTGCGCGGGTCCCGGTACACAAAGACTCCGAATTCCGCGCCGGGCTCGAATTTCTGGATCAGCACGTCGAAATCAGCGGCTTCCAGATAACTCGACAGGCCGGCCCAGCAGTCGATGATCGCGACCCCGCGACCGCGCTGGCCTATGTCCGGTTTGAGCACGACCGGCAGACCGCAGTCGTCAACGAACCGTTGCGCCGTGGCCAGGCGTGCGGCAAGCGGCGCGCTGGCCGGCAGCAGTTCGGTACGCGGGATGGACTGCTGGCAATGCGCGCTGAGCGCCAACAGCATCGCCGATTTGCGTTCTCCGACAACGCCGCCCTCATCCATGCCGGGGTTGGTGGCGGTGAACGCGCTGGCGCTGCGGAATCGCAAAGCCAGCCAAATGATGTAGCAAACAATGGGCAGGTAGAAAAGCGGCGCAGGCCAGAATTCCCAACGCCGCAGGCGCGCCCAGCCAATCCGCCAGCGCGTCATTGGCGGAATTCGTATGGGGTCGGGCATCGCGCCTTGCCTCGACTATGCAGACGATCTATGCGTGGGCGCTGGCGATATCACATTCATGCTGCAAGGTGGACGGGGCCACGCCAAACTCACGCCGGACCTCAAGGCCTGCCTGCTGCGCAAGAACTTTCATCAAGGCGTAGTGGTGCACGGCATGGCTTTGCAGAAATTGCAGCTCGCGGTCAGGCGATGACCAGGTGGTGATGCCTGGGCTGGCCGTACTGGTTGCCAGATTGACCCGCAGCTGGCGTGGCATGCCGGTTCCGGGGAGCGCGCCGAGGCGCGCGATCGTGCGACTCAAACGCCGCTGCGCCAGCGCCAGATGCTGTTCGGTCTCGACGTCACGCAGCCGCATGTCGTAGTCGACGCGAGCGCGGTCCAGACCATCGAGAAAGCAGTCATAGTGATCCAGGACATGCCGCAGATGGGGGCCAATGGTGGCGGCATAATCAAGCGCGGACCCGGGAATCTGAGCGAGCAGGTCCGCTGCGTCCTGCAGGGTCGAAATATTGTGTTCGGCGAGCCGGTTCGTGGCCAACAGCGTGCTCCTAGGCAGATTGCGGGGTCGGCGCCGCGCCTTCCAGGCGCGCGAGGCCAATTGAAAAAACGGCGCAAAAACCGACGGTAATGGGAATTCCGGGCAACATGGTGAGCAGGATCTCTGGCGTGCCAATGACCAGATGGACGCCGACAATGAAGCTATAGATAACGAGCAAGGAGCCCAGCGCCGCCGCGCTGGCCCGGAGCCATACGGGGCCTTCGATGCGAAAGATCGCGCGCATGAGCATCACGCTGCTCAGGGTCACGATGAAACTCATGCTGCCCTGGGCCAGGCCTGAGCGCAAAGCGATCCAGCTGCCGTGTGCCGAGTTGGCGTAGGCCGCCCAGCCGCCATACGCCAGGAAGCCTATGGTGGCCCCGTTGTAGCCGTCCATTGCCCGGAACAAGCGGCGCATCCAGACGTTTTCATTGGTCTTTGTCATTGTGCTGAAAGCGCGGCCTTACGAGCGGAACGATGCATATTCTACAAAAACCTGAGGCGTCTAGCGGGTGGCGATGGCCGTGATGACCTGAAAGTAGGGCGGTTGCAGCTCCCGCGAGGTTATGGCCACACTGAGCTCCCTGAGACCGGCGCCGGCCAGAAGTTCTTTCAACTCGGTTGGTGTGAAGCCCAAATTGGCGTGATCAAAAGCAGCGACGCTTGCGGCATGCTCATGTCGGGCCAATGTGACGATGACCGCCCGCGCTGCGGGTCTGAGCACGCGCCGAATCTCCTTCAACACGGTCAGTGGTTCATTCGTATAAGTCAGGGCGTGAGTCAGGAAAATCTGATCAAAGCTTTGCTCGGCAAAGGCAAGCTGGTGCATGTCGCCCTGTACATAACTTGCATTGGGCAGTCCCGCCAGCCTCTGGCTACCTGCCATGACCACAGCCGCGTGCATGTCGACGCAGGTAATCTGCGCCGCGCGCGGGGCCAGAAGAGTCGCCAGCACCCCATCCCCGGCGGCCAGATCCAGAACCTGTCCAAGTTCGAGCAAGGGCAGCAAAGCGTGGATCGTCGCCTCCCAGGTCCGGCCTGGGGAGTAGTGCAGTTCCATCTGGCCGGCAACCGACTCCGCCCAGGAACGACCCTGCTGGCGTCGACGGATGACCTCCTGGGCACGCTCCTGATCACTGGCCAGCGCCGATGCATCGAGATTGGTGCGCAGCGCGCTCCACAGCGGGATGGCCGGGTCATGCGGATCCGCTTCGGGCGCAGAGTAGTAGGCAGAGGCGCCTTGCCTCCGGTCCTGAACCAGGCCTGCTCCACGCAGCTTGCCCAAGTGAGTTGAAACACGGCTTTGCGAAAGGCCGGTAATCTCGGTCAATTCGGCCACGCTCAGCGCTTCGGTTTCCAGCAGAAGCAACAAGCGCAGACGCGAGGGATCTGCCAGCAGCCGACACAGCTGCGCGCCCTGGTCAATGCTCAACATGAATATCGCGTTCCCGGCCAGGCGGTCTGCCCGGATTCAGGCCTGCGTCGCGCATCGCCACGATGTCGATCATTGGAGGCTTCGGCCATTGTCAATTCCCGGCCTGATGGCAAGTCCGTCAGCGATAGGGCCGGGTAGAACTGACGCGGCGAACACAAGTTGGCCGGATGCGACCCGGAGCAGGGGCGCAAGAGTATGCGGCGACAAATAGGAAGCGCTGCCATGTTCACGGTCCGCTCAATGCTCCCCCGGTCAGGCCTGAAACGAAAACGTCCTCCCCAGGGGGAGGACGTAACCGGCCACCATGAGCGCCTTGCGGCGTGGTCTGTTATTTCTTGTCGGCGAGCTGGGCTTTGACCCGGCTGGTGGC
>JBFIIN010000019.1:0-17373 GCA_041601225.1 Oceanococcus sp. | reverse complement strand
GTGGTCCAGCACATAGGCGCAGTGCTCGGGGTTTGCACACTGCCAGGTCGGCACATTCGCCAGGATTGGTTCTTCGCCCGAGTAATAGCGGATGATATCCGGGACAAAGGCGTACACCACCTTGTCGTCCGCGACGCCCGCGCCCGGAGCGTTGGCCAGCGCCACCTTGCCGGCGCGCCAAGCCCGCATCAGGCCCGGTACGCCCAATGCGGAATCCGGCCGGAAGGCTTCCGGGTCCAGAAACAGATCATCGACGCGGCGATAAATGACGTCGACCCGCTGGGGACCTTCGACGGTGTTCATATGAACCGTGTTGTCGGCGTCGACAAACAGGTCCGCGCCTTCGACCAGTTCGACGCCCATCTGCTGGGCGAGATAAGAATGCTCGAAGTACGCGGAGTTATAGATGCCCGGTGTAAGCACGGCGATGGTCGGCTTTGATCGGCCGGAAGGACTGAGTGCGGCCAGGGTTTCGTAGAGCTGGGTGGGATACTCGTCCACCGGCTGGATATCCAGATGCTCGAACAGATCGGGAAACATGCGCTTCATCACCGCACGGTTCTCCAGCATGTAAGACACGCCTGAGGGCACCCGTAGATTATCCTCCAGCACATAGACGGTGCCGTCCTTGCCGCGCACCAGATCCGATCCGCAAATATGCGCCCAAACGCCGTGGGGCGGCTTCATGCCGACACATTGCTCGCGGAAATTGACCGACTTTTCCAGGACCCAGGCCGGGAACACCCCATCCCGGACGATGGCCTGCTCGCCATAAATGTCATCAATGAACTGGTTCAGGGCACCGACCCGCTGCTTCAGACCCGCGGTGATTTGCCGCCATTCATCCAGCAATATCACCCGCGGGACGATATCGAAGGGCCAGCTCCGGTCGATCGCGCTGCCCTCGCTATAGATCGTGAATGTAATGCCCATGCTGCGGATGGCCAGCTCGGCGGCATCGCGACGCTGAGCCAGCTCGGCGGGCGTCAGTCGGAGCAGGAAATCCAGCAGGTTTCGGGTGACATGGTCACCCGCGGCGGCCGGCGAAACCAGCTCATCAAAATGACCACGCAGCTTCAATGCGGCGTAGCGGCGCGGTGTCCTCATGGCTCGCTGACCATCCTTTCATGTGCATACTGGCAATGCAGCGTAGTCCGCGACCCCAGGGGCCGCGGTGACGGTTTCACAGCCTAACAGTTGCGTCTGGCGCTATTCCAGATGGGGCTGGTGCGGCGGCGTCCCGGTGGCCACGGCCGTCAATCGGGAACCCCGGCACGGACCTGCGATGCAGTAGCCATCCGAGATGCGAAATCGCGCACCGTGCAAGCTGCACTGGATATGCTGGCCATCACGACTCAGGAACTGACCCTCGATCCAGTCCATGGGCGCGCCTGTATGCGGGCAGCGATTAAGATACGCATGAATCCGGTTGTTCCGGCGGACCACGCAGACGCCATTGCCGTCGGGCTCATCAGGCAGAATCGCCCGCAGGCTCCGGCCTTCCTCCAGATCGGCCAGATCGCAGATCGCGTGCATCGCGTGGCCGCCTACCGAGGTCGTAAGGCGGCCGACGGGACGACGCCCGGCGCGGCTGGAATGACAGGGCGTGTTGTGTTCATGGCTTGTCCCGGGTGGCCGTGATCCGCGCGTGGCCCGCTGTGGACCTGGCCGCGAATTGTAGCCCGCGGTTCGCGGCGCCGGGGAAAGCGTGTGAGTTCGCTAATATTCCCGGTTCTTGGCTTGGGCATGGCTGTTCGGTGCCTTCGCCGCGCGACCTTTCCCAGGCTCCACACAGCGAGAGATCAGTGACCATGGCGGACTCAAGGCGGCAGGCAATGTCGCAGCTGGCATGCCGAATGTTGGCGGTGGCCTGCGTGCTCGCGCTCGGCGAGGTTCAGGCTAGCGACTCGCGGCTGGAATCGATCAAACAACATGCCCTGGCGCTGTATACGATCAGCCTGTCGGACAAGCGACTGTTTCGCCATAACGCGATGGTGCTGGCCGATGTTGCGCGGGATGCGCCGGCCATCCATGATCTGCAGATATCTGTCGATGGCCGGCCAGTAGTCAGTTATCGGTACTCGGCGGCCGAGCGGGCGCTCCTGGCGGCGGGTTCGGTGCACCAGCTGGGTATCGTGCCCTGGTCCGCCGGGGTACATACCGTAGTTGTCGAGGGGGCCTACCTGCAGCCGCAGGCGCGCGCTGCTCCACGTTTGCGTGAAAGGGTGACCAGCCAGCAGCTTGAGCTAAACGACTGGCCGCAGGCGATACGGGTCAGTCTGGTTCGGGACCCGGAGTCCGGGGAGCCACAGTGGCGCCTGAGCCCGCACGCTGATGGCGCGGCTCTCCTCGCGGCATCGGAGTTTGAGCTGCTCTCAGGACATCCGGGTAAATCTCTAATAATACTCAGGAATTTGTCCCACACTGATCCGGCCAGAGCGCGCGGGGCCCGGTATTCGAACCTGCTGGGTCGCAGTCTGAGTGCCTGGGGTATGGGCGAAGCGGCGGAACAGGTCTTTGCCGATCTGGCCAAGTCGGAATTGCCGGCGCGTGAGCGCGCGGCGGCCCAGCTCCAGGCCGCGGAGCTTGCGCTGGAGCGACAGGTCTATGCGCAGGCGGCCGCCTACCTGGCCGGGCCACGCAAAGGCTGGACCGAACCGCAGCGGCGCGCCGCGGATGTGCTGGGTGGGCGCACGCTCCTGGGACAGGGCAAGCTTGACGGCGCGCTGCAAGTGCTTCCGCCTGACGCCGCGCCCGTCTGGCGTTACAACTTGGCCGCTGCGCTGATTGCGCAAGATCGCGCGGCCGAGGGCTACGCCGTGCTGGAGCAGCTGGGGCGGATTCGGCCCGCGGATGCCGATGACGTGGATATGCGCGACCGCGCAAATCTGGTGCTGGGCTACGAATTTCTGCGCAACGGCAACGCTGCACAGGCCAAAGCGGCCCTGGCCCGCGTCGATCACGGCAGCGCCCTGGCCGACCAGGCGTTGCTGGCCCAGGGCTGGGCTGCGCTGACCCTGCCGGGCGCTAGCGCTGCGTCTCCTGATGATGGGCTGAGGCCCCTCTTCGTGCGCCGCATCGAGGCCGCCCTGGGCACGGCGCCGTCGACGACGCGCGATCCGGCTCTGCGCAAGGCGCTGAAGTTCTGGCTGCCCTTGCTGCAGCGTGACCCTCTCCAGCCCGTAGTGCAGGAAGCCATGGCTGCCGTGCCGTATGCGCTGGCGGTCGGTGGTGACTACGGCCGGGCGCGTGTTTATGCCGAGCGGGCGGTTGCGCGCCTGGAATCGTTGCGCATCGGCCTGTTGGCCGCTCGCGCACGGGCCAGGCAGGGCTCCCGGATCGATGCCGCCCAGCTGGCGCAGGCGGCGTGGCCGCCGCGGTCGGGCGGCTGGGCTGACCTCATGCATGTCGACGCCTGGTGGCTGGATGGGAATCGGACGGCGCCCGCCAACGCGCATTGGGCCAGATTGATGGTTGAGCCCACGGCGCTCCGGATTCTGCAGGGCATGACGGTGCTCAGCGACGCGGAGGCGCTCGCCGTTGCAGCGGCCAGCGATCCTGATTTGCGACTGCGCTCCAGCCAATTGCAAGCGCGCATTGCGGGTGAACGGCAGGCGCGGCAGGGCGAGCTTGATCGATTCGTTTGGGCTTGGTTACAGGCCGAGATCGCCCGCAGCGGCCGCTATCTGGTGATGTCGCGGATGGTGCTTGCCCGGGTCTATGACCGTTTGCGCAATGAAGGGGAGCCGCAGCCATGAAGCCGGAACGTGGACGTATCGCACTTCTGCTGGGCGGTTTGCTCGCTTTGAGCCTGTGGCTGGCGCCGCTGGCGGCGGAAGCCGGGGAGCTCGGGATGAAGATCATTGGCGATGATGATCGCGAGTTCGGCCTGTTCATAGCCAAATGGCTCGATGATCGAGCCGACGGTCTGCCGGCGCCGGGTTTCATCGATGAAAAACCGGATCCTGTGGACCCCCGGATTCTGCGCAGCCAGCGTGCGGTCCGCCAGGCGATGGATCCGGCGGCTGCGGCGCCATAGTGGTCTGCGCCACGCAACCGTCTGCTATCATTCAGGCTGTGAAATCCATGTGAAGACGAAAAGGCACCACCGGCCGGATTACCGGCGCGGTGTCAGCCTTTCAGCCGGAGAACCGAACATGAGCATTGACATTGCCCGCCAGATTGTCGAGGACGCTTTGCGCAACGGTCTGAAGCTGCACGGAGTGAGCGCGAATGGTCGGCCGGCCATAAGCTTCGATTACGATAACCCTGCAGCGGAAGCGGTGCGGCAGAGGTTTCTTGATACCAGCGGACTGTTTCGCGAGTTGCTGCGGGCGGCCATGATCGAGCACTGTCAGGCCAGCAATCTGCCGCAGGACCTGTCGCCGGAAATCGAACGCTTCAACGCGATGCTTGAGGAGCGCGCCTCAGCAACGCTCCATTGATGAACCCGGCCTGAGCCGGCCGGATGGGGCCGGTTCAGTGGCCGCGTCGAATCGCGATGGGCCGGTGGCGATGATCGGCATTCACGGACTGTTCACCAAGCCGGGCGTTAACTCGCGCGATACACGCCGTGCCCATGTGGCGTAGGATGAGCTTGGTCGCGCCCAATGAGACTATTGTTTTCCCATCAGACTGCCGCGCTGACGCGGAGCTCCACTTATGCGCGGCGCGCAGACCCGGATTGATGTGCCCCCGTTGCAAGCCTGGTCTGGAGATCGCCCCAGAATATGCCTCAAGGTGGCGTGAGTGACAGACCCGGGCAGTCCCGATCGGCCTTTGGAATCGCTGGCCGCAGAAACGCTGATAGAGCGCCACAGCCAGGCGATTGCCACGCTCGATAGCGAGGGGCGGGTGGTCGCATGGAATCGGGCCGCGGCCCGATTGCATGGCATTGAGGCCGCGAAGATTTGCGGTATGCCCTACCAGACCTTGATTCCGGGCGAACTGATCAGCCAGTTCCAGACGGCGCTGGGCAAGCTGCGACACCGTCGCGACGTGCCGGCGGTCATCACGCGGCGGCTGCACGCTGACGGCACGGTGATACCGGTGGAATTCACGATTCTGGCCTTGCGCGAACCCGGTGCCGCCTTGCAGGGGTTCCTGTGCCTGGCTGTGGACGTCTCGAACCGCCTGGCCATGGAGCAGGAACTTCGGCGCCAGGCCGCGCACACTCAAGCGATCGTGCAAACCGTGATTGATGGCATCGTCACGATCGATGTCAACGGCAACATTACGGCAGTCAATCCGCGCATCGAAACCATGTTTGGCTATCGCGGCCACGAACTGATAGGCCTGAATGTCAAGGTACTGATGCCGGAGCCCTATCACAGCGAACATGACGCCTATCTGCGCGCCTATCAGGAGAGTCACCAGCCCAAGGTCATCGGTATCGGGCGCGAGGTCACGGCACTGCGGCGCAATGGAGAAATCTTCCCGATGGACCTGGCCGTCTCGGAAATGCTGGGCGAGGGCGAGGAGGGCGGGTTTGTCGGGGTCCTGCGTGACATCACGGAGCGCAAGGCCGCGGAGCAGGCGCTGAGATCAGTCAACCAGAAGTTACGGGTGAAGGTGGCTGAACTGGCCCAGGCGCTGGACAAGCTGAAACTCACCCAGACGCAGCTTGTTGAGTCGGAAAAGCTCGCCTCCCTGGGTGGCCTGGTCGCCGGCGTGGCTCACGAGATCAACACGCCGATTGGCGTCTGCGTGACCGCCGCCTCCTTCCTCGGCGACGTGATCAAACAGTTGCGGGCCGAGCTGGATGGTCAGGCGCCGCGAGCTGACAAGGTGCAGGGCGCGCTGCATGGAATCGCCGACGCCAGCGACATGTTGCAGCGCAATCTGGCTCGCGCGGCGGAACTGATCCGGAGTTTCAAGCAGGTTGCGGTTGATCGCTCCAGCAATTTGCGACGACGCTTTTACTTGCGCGCTTTCCTGGATGAGTTGCTGGCCAGTCTGCGGCCCGAGACCCGCCAGACCAAACATGAAATTACGGTGGTATGTGACGAAAGTCTGGAGCTGGATACTTTGCCGGGCGCTCTGTCGCAAGTGTTGACCAACCTGCTGCAGAACACCCTGATTCATGCCTATGCACCGGGGGATGTGGGTCAAATCCGCATCGAAGCGAGCGTCCGCGGGGAGCGTCTGGAGCTGCATTTCAGCGACGACGGGCACGGGATCGAGCCGGAGCATCTCGGTCAGATCTTTGAACCTTTCTTCACCACCCGTCGAGGACAGGGTGGCACGGGCCTGGGTCTGAGTGTGGTCTACAACCTCGTCAAGCAGGCCCTGCGCGGGCAAATTCAGGTGTCCAGCACACCTGGCGAGGGCACAATATTTGCAGTCGATATACCCTTGGAACTGGGCAACGAATAATCGATGCGTCAAGTCGATGCCGGGCGAACAGTCTGAAGACTACGGAGACGGTGCGGATCATGGCGAATTTATTGTGGATGCAAGGCGGGGCCTGCTCGGGGAACACCATGTCGTTCCTGAATGCCGAGGAACCCAGCGTTTGCGATCTGGTCACTGATTTTGGCATCAATATCCTGTGGCACCCGTCGCTGGGCATGGAACTGGGCGATGCGCTGCAGGACTTGCTGGGCTCGGTGATTTCCGGTGCCACGCCGCTGGACGTGCTGGTGTTTGAGGGCACGGTAATCAATGCGCCCAATGGCACGGGGACCTGGAACCGCTTTGCCGGTCGCCCCATGAAGGACTGGTTGCAGGAGCTGGCCGATGTGGCGCGATATGTCGTGGCCATCGGCGATTGCGCGACCTGGGGCGGCATCCCGGCAATGGCGCCCAATCCCAGTGAGTCTGAGGGCCTTCAGTACCTCAAACGCGAACGGGGCGGTGCTTTGGGCACCAGTTTCGTCAGTCAGGCTGGCTTGCCCGTGATCAATATTCCCGGCTGCCCGGCGCATCCGGACTGGGTTACCCAGATTCTGGTTGCGGTGGTCAGCGGACAGGCCGAGCAGATCGACCTGGATGAACTGCAGCGCCCCAAGACGTTTTTCAGCACATTCACCCAGACCGGGTGCACCCGCAACATGCATTACACCTACAAGGTTTCGGCGACCGAGTTCAGCCAGCGCAAGGGTTGCCTGTTTTATGATCTGGGCTGCCGCGGGCCGATGACGCATTCGCCTTGCAACCGCATACTGTGGAACAGGCAATCCTCAAAAACCCGCGCGGGCATGCCCTGCATTGGGTGTACCGAGCCCGAGTTTCCTTTTTTTGAGCTTGCGCCCGGGACAGTGTTCAAAAGTCAGACGGTCATGGGTATTCCGCGCGATCTGCCGGAAGGTCTGGATCGTTCAGGCTACGTGCAATTGACCACGGCCGCCAAGGGCGCCGCGCCGGCCTGGGCGGAAGAGGATATCTTTGTCATCTGATGACTAACATAAAGACACTGGATATCTCTCCGGTCGGCCGCGTGGAAGGCGATCTGGATGTGCGCGTCGCCATCCAGGACGGCGTGGTGGTTGACGCCTGGACCAGTGCCGAACTGTTTCGCGGCTTTGAAGTCATCCTGCGGGGCAAGGACCCGCAGGCGGGACTCATCGTCACGCCCCGCACCTGCGGTATCTGCGGCGCTTCGCATCTGACCTGCGCCGCCTGGGCGTTGGACACCCTGTGGCAGACCCAGGTCCCCCGCAACGCAATTCTGGCGCGTAACCTGGGTCAGATCGCCGAAAGCCTGCAGAGCATTCCGCGACATCATTACGCGCTGTTCGCGATTGATCTGACCCATGCCAATTACAAGGCCAGCAGTTACTACCGGGAAGCATGCGAACGCTGGACCGCCTATACGGGCAGGAATTACGAGATCGGGGTCACGATCTCCGGCAAGCCTGTGGAAATCTATGCGTTGTTTGGTGGCCAGTGGCCACACTCCAGCTACATGGTGCCGGGCGGGGTGATGTGTGCACCGACCTTGACCGATGTCACCCGGGCCATGGCGATCCTGGAGTATTTCCGGCGCAACTGGATTGAGCCGGTCCTGCTGGGCTGTTCCCTGGAGCGTTACGAGGAGATTCAAAGTCATGCGGATTTCCTGACCTGGCTGGATGAATCGCCGGCCCATGCCCAATCGGATCTGGGCCTGTACTGGCGGATGGGGCTGGACGTCGGTCTGGACCAATATGGTGGCGGGCTGGATCGATTTTTGAGCTGGGGTTATCTGCCCCACGAGGATCGCTATCAGCAGCCGACCATCGCGGGTCGCCAGGATGCGGTGATCATGCCCGCGGGCATCTACGATGCCTCTGCGGATCAGCATTTTCCGGCCGATCAGGCCGCGACGCTGGAGAACATGTCCCGCGCCTGGTACGAAGAAGGCGTGGAGTCCGTGCATCCCTTTGACCGGGTCACGACCCCGACCATGAACAACGAGCAGGACTTCGAGGGTCGTTATTCCTGGGCCACCTCGGTGCTTCACAGTCAGCACGGACGCCTGGAAGCGGGTCCGCTGGCGCGCCAGCTGGTGGCGGGTGGCCAACACATGCAGGACTGGCAGCATCGCGATCCCCTGCTGCTGGATATGTATCGGGCGATGGGTGGGCCCAGCCTGCTGCTGCGTCATTTCGCCCGTCTGCACGAGACGGTCAAGCTGTACCGCCAGGCCGAGCGTTGCCTGCGCGAATTCCGGCTGGACGAGCCCTGGTATCAGAAACCACGGGAGCGCGATGGTCAGGGCTGGGGCGCGACTGAAGCCATCCGTGGGGCGCTGGCTCATTGGGTCGAGGTGCGAAACGGCAAGATCCACAATTATCAGATCATCGCGCCCACCACCTG
Organism: Oceanococcus sp.; assembly: GCA_041601225.1. Taxonomy (GTDB): domain Bacteria; phylum Pseudomonadota; class Gammaproteobacteria; order Nevskiales; family Oceanococcaceae; genus JBFIIN01. The sequence continues at coordinate 8,574 of JBFIIN010000019.1, read as the reverse complement.
GAACGTGGGGCCCCGCGATGCACGGGGCCACCGCGGGCCCATCGAAGAGGCCCTGATCGGGACGCCCATCGCACGCGAAGATGATCCGGTGGAGGTGGGCCACGTGGCCCGCTCCTTTGATTCCTGTCTGGTTTGTACCGTGCATGCCCAGGATGCCCGGACCGGGCGTGAGCTGGCTTCGTTCCGGATCGCATGATCGCCGTCGTCGCCTGTGGCAACCTGAATCGCTGCGATGATGGTGCCGGTGCGGCCGTGGTGGCGGAGCTGCGGCAGCGACCCGAGCTCAAGAGCCGTGCCGACCTGCGGCTGTACGACGCCGCGACCGACGGATTGGCCGTGCTGTTCCAGGCGCGGGATTGTGCCGAATTGTTGCTCATCGACGCGAGCAGGCCGGCCGATCAGCCCGGCGCGATCTTTGAGCTGAGTGGCACGGAATTTATCGGTCGGCGCGAGCCGCCACGCGACTCGCATGCCTTGCGCTGGGATGACGCCCTGACCATTGCCCAGCGCATGTCCGCGGGGCAGCTGCCAGCCCGGATCCGGGTCTTCTTGATCGAGGCTCAGGACCTCTCACTGGGGCTGAAGTTCAGCCCGCCTGTGGCCAGAGCGGTGCGGGTGCTGGCGCAGCGCCTGGCCGGCGAACTGTCACCCACGGCCGATCCGGCATGATCGGTCTGGCCCGGGCGCAATATGAGGCCGCGCTGCGGGCGGTCGATGAGACGCAGCGCCCGGTGTTTGAGCAGGTCGCCATGCTGGTCGAGATCGCCATGGGTCTGCAGAACCAGGCCCGCGCGGCAGAGGATTTTCAACTCGCCGTGGCTTTGTATCAACGGGCCCTGGATTGCGCGGTGGATGAGCCCGCCCTGGAGCGGGCCCGCATTCAGGCCCGCCAGGCCACGGCCCTGGGCATGGACCCGGCCGGTGGTCAGGCGGCGCTCGAACAGGCCCGTGAACTGCTGGAGCTGGCGGGGCCGATTCTGAGTGCGCAGGGCGAGGCCGCCGAGGCCGCCGAGGCCCAGCTCAATCTTGGGCTGGTCCTGCAATCCCTGGCGGGGCTGAATGCGGCCCCGTTAAGTGCGGCCATCGCCGCCTATCAACGTGCCCTGCGCGGTTTCAGCGCGGCGGCCTATCCGGCCGAGTTCGCGGTGCTGCAGAACAATCTGGCCACTGCCTATCTGGCGCTGGCGGGTGGCGGCCCGGAAGCCAAAGTGCGCGAGGCTCTTGCAGTGCAGGCCTTTGAGTCGGCCCTACAGCACATCAGCCTGATCGAGCACCCGCGTGAATACGCCATGTTGCAGAACAATCTGGGGAATGCCCTGCAATACGCAGCCAGCGGTCATCCGCTGGAAAACAATGTGCGGGCGCTGGCGGCCTATGACGAAGCCCTGAAGGTGCGCACGGCGCGCGACAGCCCCCTGGAGTACGCCAACACCCTGGCCAATCTGGCCAACTGCCTGGGCAATCTGCCCGACGCGGTCGTGAGTTTCGACCGGGTAGCGCGCCAATCCGCATGTCTGGACCAGGCGCGGGAAATCTTCAGGAGCCATGGCCTTGATGACAAGGCTGAGCTGCTTGCGGCGCGTCTGGCCGAGCTGGCTGCCGATGCGCTTTGATCTCGCTAAGCAGTTGCAGGCTCTGGCTGACCTGGAGCGAGACACCGATGCCTGGTCGCAAGCCCAGCGCGACAGCCTGATGAGCTTGCGCCGGCTTGGCGATGAGTTACAGGCCGAAGCTTGGCGCCGGGCGCTGATCGCCCTGAATGCCGATCCCGCCACGCGGGCCCAGGCCCAGGCCCTGGCGGCCGATCCGGTGATCTATGCGGTGCTGCGGCGTTTCGGCCTGCTCAAGCCTTCGCTGGACGAGCGTATCGCCATGGCGCTGGTCCCGGTGCGGCCCCAGCTGCAGGCCCACGGCGGGGATGTGGAAATTGTCGAAATTCAATTGCCGGACACGGTCGTGGTGCGCATGACCGGCGCCTGTGAGTCGTGCCCGGCTTCGGCGATCACCTTAACCGCGGGCGTGAAGCGCGCGATTCGCGCGGCCTGCCCGGAGATCCGTCAGGTGCGCGATCTCAGCGCAGGCGAGTTGCCGAGTATGCCGGCCGATATCGTGAGCCCCTTCGCGTCCGCAGCATCATGAATGGTCCGCCTGTGCGGCAACAGCCGCGCCGCAGCTTTGGGGTGTTGAGCCCGGCTTTGGGCGAGCCGCTGCGGCCTTCAGCCCGTCAGTTGTTCGGGCCGCGGGCGGTCTGTTTGGATTCGCAGCGGCAGACCGTGTGGGTCAGCGACACGGGTCATCATCGCTTGCTGCAGTGGTCGCTCGCGGCCGATTCGCCGGACGCCCAGTGCTGCCTGGGGCAGAGCCACTGGGATGGCGAGGCGCGCAATGGCGGTCAGGCCGCCGGTTCCTGCAGTTTCAGCACACCGGTGGCGGTCTGCGCGCTGGGCGCCGGGCTGGCGGTCGCGGATTCCTGGAATCACCGGATTTTGATCTGGCACGAGCCGCCGTCCAGGTGGTCGCAAGCTGCGGATTTGGTGTTGGGGCAGCCGGATTTCGAGTCGGCGCTCGGTAATCGGGGCTCAGCCCGGGCCGCGGCCGACAGCTTGTTCTGGCCCTCGGGCCTGCTGTGGGATGGCGAGAGGCTGCTGGTGGCGGACACGGGCAATCGCCGGGTGCTGATCTGGCAGGGCCTGCCCAGACGCAATGGTCAGGGGGCAGATGGGGTTCTGGGGCAGCATGATATGCAGTCCCGCGACCAGGGCGCGGGCCGCGACCTGGATGCGGTGGGCATGGTCTGGCCGCATGCCCTGGTACGCTGGCGCGGCGGCTTGGTGGTGGCCGACGCCGGAGCCAACCGGCTCATGTTGTGGCATGAGCCGCCCGGCAGTTCGGGGCAGCCCTGTGACCAGGTTCTGGGTCAGCCGGACTGCTCCGCACGCCTGCACAATCGCGGCCATTACAAGGCCCGCGCCGATAGCCTGGCCATGCCTTACGGGCTGGCGGCGTGGGGTGACTATCTGTTTGTGGCTGACACCGCGAATTCCCGGCTCCTGATATGGCGTGAACCCGCAGGCGCGGCTTGCGCGGTGCATGGGCAGAGAGGATTTGCGCAGGCCGGGGACAATCGCTGGGGGCCGCCGCTCAGCGACAGCCTGTGCTGGCCCTATGGCCTGGGTGTGGCTGACGGACACTTGGTCATTGCGGATACCGGCAATAACCGCGTTCAGCTGTGGGATGTCGAGGCCTTGCTCCGTGGGTTATGAGCGGGCGCATCTGCGAGGGCGGGTACAGGGGGTAGGCATGCGCCCGACCCTCTATCTCCTGGCTCGGGCTCGCGGTCTGAAAGGGCAGATCCGCAATGATGGACGCGGTGTGGAGATGACCCTGGATGCCAGCACGGAACAGATGGACGAACTGCTGCTGGCACTGACCCGCAGCCTCCCACCGCTGGCCCGCATTGACGATATTCAGCGCGGGTCGTGCCAGGCCGCTCCGGATTTGGGCCGCACGCTGCGCATTGTGGCCAGCGCGCCGGGCGAGGGCGCCGCGCTGGTATTGCCCGATGCCGCAAGCTGCGCGGCCTGCGTGGCCGAATGCCTGAGCCCAGCCGACCGGCGCAGCGGCTATCCTTTTGGCAACTGCACGCATTGCGGACCGCGTCTGTCCATCCAATGCCGCATACCCTGGGATCGTGACCACACCAGCATGCGCGCCTTTGCACTGTGTGCCGATTGTGCCCGTGAATATGCGGATCCGACGGATCGCCGTTACCACGCTGAGCCCATAGCCTGTCCGGTCTGCGGCCCGCGATGCTGGCTGGTGGACGGGCAGGGTGAAGGCCAGGCGCAGCAGCTGGCCGCGATCGAGCAGACCGTGGACCGTCTGCGTGCCGGGCAGATCCTGGCCATCAAGGCGCTGGGCGGATTCCATCTGGCTTGCGATGCCCAAAATGCCGCGGCCATCGCGCGCTTGCGTGCGCGCAAGCAGCGTCCGGCCAAACCCTTGGCGCTGATGGCGCGTGATCCGCACATCATCCGACGCCACGCTGAGTGCGGGGCCGCCGAGGAGGCCATGCTGCGCTCCGCTGCCGCGCCGATCGTTCTGCTGGCCCGTCGCAGCGACTGCGGCCTGCCGGAGGGGCTGGCTCCGGGCCTCAGGCATCTGGGCTGGATGCTGCCCGCGACCCCGCTCCAGCATTTGCTGCTGCGTACGGTGGATTTTCCCCTGGTCATGAGCAGTGGAAATCTGGCTGGGGAGCCGCCCTGTACCGGCAATGATCAGGCCCTCGCGCAGTTGGGCCCGGTTGCGGAGGCCTTCCTGCTCAATGACCGGGAGATCGCAAATCGTCTCGACGATTCGGTGGTGCAGATCGGTGCCGCGGGTCCGCAGGTGCTCCGGCTGGGCCGCGGGCTGGCGCCTGCCCAGGCCGGCCATGGCTGGCCACAGGCGCCCGCCGTGCTCGCCCTGGGCGCCCAGCTCAAAGCCGGTTTCGTGCTGTTGCGGGCTCAGGACTGGATCGGATCACAGCATATCGGCGACCTGCAGCGGGCCTCGAATCTGGCCGATTATGAGCAGCTTCTGGACCGCTATCTGATTCTGTTCGCGTTTCGCCCCGAGCACATTGCCGTGGACTGTCACCCGGACTATCTGTCGCACCAGTTCGGCCGCCGCCTGGCCCGCAAACTGGGCGCCAAGATGCATGTCGTACAGCATCATCATGCGCATGCCGTGGCCTGCCTGGTGGAGCACGGCGCTGCCCCACAGGGCGGTCCCTGGCTCGCCGTATGCTTCGATGGTCTGGGATTGGGCGAGCGCGGGGAGCTGTGGGGCGGGGAATTCCTGCAAGTCGATTATTGTGAATCCCGCCGCCTGGGTCGCTGGCGCCCCAGTGCCCTGCCCGGCGCGAGTGCAGCCGTAACTCAGCCGTGGCGCAATCTCTATGCAGTGATCGAGCAATGTGGTGGCTGGACCCGGTTTCGGGTCAGCTATCCGCGACTGGCCGCACGCCTGACCTGGCCCAGTCCACCCCAGTTGCTGACGCAGCTCGTCCGTAACCTGCAGTTGAGTCCCCTGTGCAGCTCGGTGGGGCGCAGTTTTGACGCTCTGGCCTGGCTGCTGGGCGTGGCGCCGGACACCCTGAGCTATGAGGGTGAGGCCGCCATGCGTCTGGAAGCCTGCGCAACGCCAGTCGATGGCGGCTATCCGCTGACTCTCGCGCACCGCTCTGGCCTGCTGGAACTGGACTGGCGCGACTTATGGTCAGCAGTGTTCGCGGATCTCGAGGCGGGCGTGGATGCGGGCGCGGTCGCCCAGCGCTTCCACCGGAGTCTGGCCGACGCCGTGGTGGAGGCGGTCACGCGGCTGCGGCAGAACCATAATCTGGCATCGCAGATTGTCCTCTGCGGCGGTGTTTTTCAGAACCGCACGCTGTTTGCCCTGTGCCTGCACGGTTTGCAGGACCGGGGTCTGGGTGTCTGGACGGCCCAGCAAATGCCTTGCAATGATGGCGGTATCGCCTTGGGGCAGGCCTTCGTGGCTGCGGCACGGTCAACATGCGCCGAAGCCTGAGCATGCCTCTCACCAGCAGGAACTCTTCAGCATGTGCCTAGGAATCCCGGGTCAGATCATTCGCATCAACGATGTCGGGCGCCGTCTCGCGGAGGTCGATGTGTCCGGCGTGCGCCGCGAAATCTGCGTGGCCTGCGTCGCGCCGCCGGACCAGGACCTGGATGCACTGATCGGTGAATGGGTGCTGGTGCATGTGGGCTTTGCCATGGCCAGGGTGTCAGAAACCGAAGCAGCGCGGACTCTGGAACTGCTGACCGAACTGGGCGAGGCGGAATCAGAAATGCGACGGCTGCGAGGTGAGGCGTGAGCAACGATCCCCTGGATCAGCTGTATCCGTGGCAGACCGCGCAAGCTGCGACACCGCAAGCCATCGACCTCGCGCCGACCGTGCTGGCCAAATTGGCCGCCGGAGAACGCGTGCGTCAGGAGTTCTTCGCCAAGCAGACGCCGGCGCTGCTGGCCGCGGCCCGGGCTCTGGCGGATTGTTTTGCCGCGGGCGGTCGCCTGTTCAGTATGGGCAACGGCGGGTCGGCCTGTGACGCGGCCCATATCGCCGTGGAATTCAATCATCCGGTGACGGCGGGTCGGCCGGCCTTGCCCAGTGTCAATCTTGCCGCGGATGCTGCCTTGCTTACCGCGCTGGCCAACGACGTGGGTATTGCGCAGGTCTTTGCCCGGCAGATCGCCGCGCAAGCCAAAACGGGTGATGCCCTGATCGGCGTGTCGACCAGCGGCAATTCAGGAAATCTGCTGGCGGCATTTGAGATCGCCGCTCAACGCGGGCTGTGCACGATTGCGCTCAGCGGGGCCGGCGGCGGCGCCATGGCGCAGATGGAGGCGGTGCAGCACTGTTTGGTCGTGCCCGGCGACAGCGTGCATCGCATCCAGGAAACCCAGCTGGTGATCTATCACCTGCTGTGGGACCTGGTGCATGCCCTGCTGGATGCGAAGACATGAAGTTTGTCAGCGAATTTCGTGATCCACAACGGGCGCGCCAGCTGGTTACGGCGCTCCAGCAGGTCGCGGAAGAATTGCAGCTCGATCCGGTCCGTCCGCTGCGCTTCATGGAAGTTTGCGGGGGGCATACGCACGCAATTTTTCGTTATGGCCTGGTGGATCTGATTCCAGCGGGTGTGGAATTCATCCATGGGCCCGGCTGTCCGGTCTGCGTGCTGCCCATGGGGCGGGTGGACGACTGTGTGGCCCTGGCCCAACGTCCCGGCATGATTCTGGCCAGTTTCGGTGACGCGATGCGGGTGCCGGGCTCGCGCAAATCCCTGCTCCAGGCCCGGGCTGACGGTGCCGATGTACGCATCGTGTACTCACCCCTGGACGCCCTGACCCTGGCGCGTGACAACCCGCAGCGTGAGGTCGTGTTCTTTGCCCTGGGATTTGAAACCACCATGCCCAGCACGGCGTTCAGCGTGCTCCAGGCCCGCGCAGACGGCATCGGGAATTTCTCGGTGTATTGCAATCACATCACCATCATCGCGACTTTGCGGGCTATTCTGCGTTCGCCGGACATGCGTCTGGACGGCTTTGTGGGGCCGGGCCATGTGAGTATGGTGATCGGTGAGCGGCCCTATGCCTTTGTCGCGCAGGAGTTCGCCAAGCCCCTGGTCATTGCCGGCTTCGAGCCGGTGGATATCCTGCAATCCGTCTGGATGCTGTTGCGCCAGCATGCGGATCGTCGCTGCGAGATTGAGAACCAGTATCGCCGGGTGGTCGAACCGCAAGGCAATCCCGCGGCCCTGCAGGCGATTTCGGAGGTCTTCGAATTGCGGGAATTTTTTGAGTGGCGCGGCTTAGGCTCCATCGATCATTCCGGGGTGCGGCTGCGGCCGGCATTCGCCCAGTTCGATGCCGAGCAGCGCTATCCCCTGGCAGCCGCGCAAATCGCTGACCCCAAGGCCTGCCAATGCGGCGAAGTCCTGAAAGGCGTAATCAAACCTCACGAATGCAAGGTTTTCGGCCGGCAGTGCACACCCGAGCAGCCCTTGGGCGCATTGATGGTGTCGTCCGAAGGCGCCTGCGCGGCCTACTACCAGTTTGGCCGCCACCGGGATCCCGCATGAACATCCAGCTGGCGCATGGCAGCGGCGGAAGGGCGACCCAGAATCTGATTCGCGAGTTGTTTCTACGTCATTTTTCCGACCCCGAACTGCACGCCATGGAAGATTGCGCGGTGTTGCCGGCCGAACCGGGCAATCTGGCCATGACCACCGACAGTTTTGTCGTTGACCCCATCGAATTCCCAGGCGGTGATATTGGGCGCCTGGCGGTGATCGGCAGCGTCAATGATTTGGCGGTCGGGGGCGCGACACCGCGCTATCTGAGTTTCGCGGTCATCCTTGAGGAGGGTCTGCCGCTGGCCGTGCTTGAGCGGATCGTAGCCAGTGCCGCGGCTGCCGCGCATGAGGCCGGAGTGCGGATCGTGGCTGGTGACACCAAGGTGGTGCCACGTGGCGCCGCAGACAAGCTATTCATCAACACCACGGCGATCGGCTGGCTGCCCCGCGAGCGGGAACTGAGCATACGCAATGCCCAGGCCGGCGATGTGGTCCTGCTGAGCGGTGATCCGGGCCGGCATGGCGCGGCGATCATGGCCGCCCGTGCGGAACTGCGGCTGGATGCGCCGATACGCAGCGACTGTGCGGACTTGTCGGCCCTTTGCAACACCGTACTGCGGGCCTGTCCGCAGACCCGCTGCATGCGCGATGCGACCCGCGGTGGCGTGGCCACGGTCCTGAATGAGATCGCGGAAGCTGCGGAGCTGAGCATTCGGATTGAGGAACAGCAGATCCCATTGGATCCGGTGGTAGACGGTTTGTGTGAATTGCTGGGTCTGGATCCCCTGTATCTGGCCTGCGAAGGACGCATGCTGGCGGTGGTTCCTCCGGGGTTGGCCGAGGCCACATTGGCGGCTATGCGGCAGGCCCCGGAGGGCGCCAGGGCCTGCCGGATCGGTGTCCTTGGTACGGGACTTGCCGGAAGAGTCACGATGCT
>JBFIIN010000018.1:0-18095 GCA_041601225.1 Oceanococcus sp. | reverse complement strand
GGGCCGGTCGACGGCATCGCGCTGGAGTCCGCGGCGATGTCTCGGTTGGATTCCCTGGCCGACTTTCACCGCGCCAACCTGGACGCTGCGCGTGGCCGCTTTCCGCGGCTGCTATTGCCGGGCCGCAGGATTGGCGACACGTTGACCCTGGGTCGCGGCTCGACATGTGCGGCCAGCCCGGCAGCGGGCGCCCAGGTTTTGATCGGGGCCAGAAGCACGGTCTATGCGACCGTTCAGCTGGAGGACACCGTCGTAATCTGCGACCAGGTGATTATCGATCGGCAGGCCAGCCTGGCTGACACCGTGGTCCTGCCCGGCAGCTACGTCGGCGCCAGGGTGGAACTGCGCAATGCGATCGTTAGCTGTAACGACCTGATTCGGGTGGATAGTGGGAGCGTGCTGCAGGTCGTTGATGCCTTTCTGCTGGCCGACCTGGGCGAGCCGGAAATCAGTCGCGGTGTCGCTGCCGTACTGAACCGCTTCGCGGGTGTTCTACTGCTGCTGCTGTCGCTGCCACTGTGGCCAGTGGCCCTGGGCCTGGCGTTTCGGCAGCCGAGCCGTCCCATCCGGCGCGTCAGGCTCTGGCGTCCGCGCTCTGACGCGCAAGATGCCCGGGATGGTTTTATTGACTGGGAGTTCGCGGTGACTATTCCGGTGCTCAGGCGCCTGCCGCGTATTCTGGCCGTGGTGCGGGGCCAGATGCGCCTCGTTGGCCGTGCGCCCCTGACGCTGGCCGAGGCGGAAAGCCGCGACCAGGACTGGCAGCGCGCTGCCGATCGCACGCCGGCGGGCTTGCTCGGGCCGACCCAGATCCTGCTGCCGTCCGACGCGCCGCTGGAGGAGCGGCTGGTGTCAGATGCCTGCTATGCGGGTCAGCGCAGTCTGCTGGGTGATGCGAAGCATCTGCTGCGGGCGCTGGCCGCCCTGTGCAGCCGCCGCGCCTGGCAATCCGCGCGGCCGGGTACTGCGGTTGGCGGGTCCGAGTCAGCCCAAGATCATTGAACACCGCGCCGGATGAGCGCCAGACCCGGGCGCTGCTTGCTGGCCGTCGTCACGACCTTGGCAGGCCGGCATTGAAATTCTGGAGGCGGATGGAGAAATGTTCAGCTTGAGCCTCATCGTGTGGTGTCTGCTTCGACTGGTGGAATCCGGCGCTCGAAGACCCGGGGTCAGCGCCCGATGAGGGTTCTGAGGCCTTTCAGCCCGGCAGTTGGAGGCCGATGGTATCGGTAGGCGCAGCAGCTAAAAGCCGAGCCGTAATCCCAGGCGCAGATGCGAGAAGACATACTCGGTATCAGTCTCGTCCTCCAGTGTCAGATACTGGAATTCGGCAAAGCCGCCCACATGAGGCGTCATGCTCAGGCTGCAACCCAGCGAGAGTTCCCCGCCCGTGAGATGGCCACCGCCATAATCATTCCGCAGACCCAGGTAGCCCAATTGGCCGAACACATTCCAGCGCGGTGCCGGCGCACTGCGCAGACGCCAGTGCGCGCCGAAACCCTCGCCGCGAATTCGCAGAGCCGGGGCGCGGAGGCTGACATATTCCAGCAGTGCGCCGCCGCGCCTGCCATGGCGCAATTCGATTCCCGCGCGCAAATCTTCCGGCTCGAGATCCGTGGCGTCGTAGGTGATTCGGCGATATTCACCGGACACGCGCAAGAATTCCGACAGCGGTGCCCGCACGCGCAGGCCAAAACCGTCACCTTCGGTGTCGTTGCTGATCGCGCCCGGCACCCGCACTTCGAGATTGGCGTAAGGCAGGTAATACAGGTCGAGGACGTCATCGACATGGGCCGGCGAGCGAGCCAGAGCACTGACGGGAATCGCCAGGGCCATCAAAGCCAACAGTCTATTCATTGCTTGTCCACGCAGCTTGCCTGGGCCGACACGCGAACCGCAAGGGCTGCGTGCGCTGATCCTAGACCGTCACGCGACCGTCGACAAATGCCGGCCCTCGCGCGATGCGGTCGAGCCGTGACAATCTTCCCGCAGTTCCCCGCCGGCGCGCCGTTGCCGTCCCCGGGTCGCATCTGCGCGCGCCACGGTCCGATAAACCGAAGGCCTCAGCTCAAGCGTTCGACGTTAGTGCGCAGTGCCTGCTTCGCACCTCCGATTTTTGGTGTGCCGTGGCCGGCGATCAGCGAATCGAAATCCAGAGCGAGAATTCGCTCGAAATCCTCCCGCAGGCTGCCGCCCCGCGGCGTGACTTCCTTCAGCCAGAAGGGTCCGATCACACAGGGCGTGAAAAATCCCAGCCGCGACATGACGATCTTGCCGAGTCGCGAGATCAGCGGATCGTTTTCATAGTGCTGCACGCAGTCGCAGGTCACGAGCAATTGATGCTGCGGCAGGCAAACGACGCACTCGGCCCGAGTGGCGCCCCGGAAGACCACGACCTGGGCATTGGGCAGCGGGAGTGGGCCCTCTTCGTGGATGGTCTGGCTGATGGCAGGCTCCGGATAGGCGTGCCGCCCGGGCGCGCCCCACAACTGCACCCCATGGCGCTCCACATAGTAGCGGTCGTCCCGGCCGTGGAAACTACCCAGACGTACTGCGTGCTTGAATGGGGCCTTCGCCAGCAACTGGGCTTCTGCGTCGGCGCTGAGCCGGACTGGATTGAGCAGCACCCAGCCTTCGGGCTGCAGAACCGCAACCATATTCCGGCTGAACCGGATTTTCAGCCTCAGCGGTATCGACATGGTGAGCTGGCTCGACGCCAGCCAGATATCGGGAAATATTTCCCGCAGTGGCAGATGAAAGTCCGGTGCCGGGTACGTGTCGCTCATCTCCTGTCCCTCCAGTAAGGCGGCCAGCGTCTGCCAGAATCGATGCGAGCCGTGGTTCCGGCCGAGGTCCGCAAGCGCCAGGGTTTGCACGACTGGGTCGTGCCACACGTGCCCGGACTGAATATTGACACAGCGCAAAGGGCCCAGCACCGGATTGTAAAACTGGCAGCGATGGAATCGGTCGCGCAGGCGCGAGGCTACATGTCATCCTGGGCGTAGATCTGCCGCAGGGGGGGGGGCTGCCGCCGAGCGGCTTGGATGCGGGAGCGTCTGTTCGTATGATGGCTGTCATCCCGGGCTGTTGGCCCGATATCCAAGCACGACTGACCATGCCTCGTTCCCCCCGCCGTTCGGCAAGCTCTGCCGCAGACCTGCCGAGCAAGACCCAGGTCAAAAAGGCCGCGCAGGAGCTGCAGGATCTGGGACTGGCTATACTGGAAATGCCGTCGGCTCGATTGGCCGGCATCGCGTTGGATGACCGCCTCCGTCAGGCCCTGGCCGACGTCGAGCGGATCACGGCGCCGGGCGCACGCAAGCGGCATATGAAGTTCGTCGGCAAGCTGCTGCGCGACACCGATACGACCGAGCTGCGGCAAGCTTTGGCGGATCTGCATGCGCGTCAGGCCCACGGCGCGGACCAGTTGCACCTGGTCGAGCATTGGCGCGATCGTTTGCTCACTGAGGACCTCGCGTTGAGCGACTGGATTGCCCAACATCCGCAGAGCGATACCCGCCAGTTTCGCAACTTGATCAAAAGCGCGAGAGAAGAGCGTGATGCGGCCGAAGCCGCGGCACGGCGCGGCGAGGCGCAGCGCAAGGGGCGTTACTATCGGGATCTGTTCCGTCAGCTGCGTGCGCAGCTGTTAGGCTCGACCGATCTGCCGCCCCTGGGCTGATTGCATCGGAAGCCGGTCTGGCGCTTTGGTACGGGCGCCCGCCCGGATTGGCTGACCGAATTCCGGGTCCGCGTGGGAGTCGGTGCATTGAGTCTCCGCTCGGCTCTGGCGCGGAATGAAACGACTCACCCACGCCGTTGCGCCAGGGGAAATCCATGTCGCAGTATGTCTTGTACGGGACCGATCATTCCTACTTTACAGGCAAGATCCGGCCCTATTTGCGTTACAAGCGGATTCCCTACGTCGAGCGCCAGGCCACTCTGTGGACCTATCAACGCCTGATTATTCCGCGCACTGGTGTGCGCTTCATTCCGGTGCTGCAGACCCCCGAAGACGAGGTGATCCAGGACACCACGGCAATCATCGATTTTCTCGAAAAGCGTTATGCACAACGTCCCGTCTATCCGGCGGGGCCAAAGCAGAAACTGCTCGCGCTGCTGCTTGAGCTCTATGCGGACGAGTGGTTCCTCCTTCCGGCCATGCACTATCGGTGGAGCTATCTGGACCGGCACGAGGACTACCTGATGACTGAGTTCGGGCGCATCGTGGGCGCATGGCTGCCAGGTGCTCTGCAGCGCGCCGCCGGTCGGGTGGTGTGCAAGCCGTTTCGAAATTCACTGCGGTTTCTTGGCATTACACCGGCCACCGGGCCGGCGATCGAGCGTCGCTTCGAGCAGTTTCTGGAAAGCTTCGAGGCGCATTTGCAGCAGCATCCCTATTTGCTTGGGACCCGGCCCTGTCTGGGCGATTTTGCCCTGGCTGGGCCCCTGTATGCGCATATCTACAAGGATCCCTATTCGCGCGAGATTCTAAAGGCCCGCGGGCGCAATACCATCGCCTGGCTGCAGCGCATCAACCGGCGGGACCAGGCCGAGGGTGAGTTCCTCGCCGGGGATGCGGTGCCAGAAACCCTGACGCCAATCCTTCAGCACCTGTTCGCCGAACTCTGGCCGATTCTGCAGGACACGGCAGCCCGGCTGCCCGAGTGGCTCGCGGCCCACCCCGACAAGCAGAGCATCTCGCGCGCGCTCGGCTGGCACGAATTCCGGATTGATGGCGTCAGCGAACGGCGGCTGAGCTTTCCCTATGGGCAGTGGATGCAGCAGCGCGCGCTCGATCACTATGCGGCTCTGGCCGAGGCGGAACGTGCTGGCGTGGATGAATGGCTCGAACTTTGCGGTGGAGTGCAGGCTCTGCGGTTTCAGGTGCCCTGCCGCCTGAGCCGGCGCAGCAATCGTCTGGTGCTGGCAGACTGACATGGCTGTGCCGCCCGCGGGGCTAAAGAAATTGACTTAAATTTCAGAAAGAGGTCGCTAGACTCGGGACCCCTGTCACGGAGCCTGCGATTTGTCAGGCGGCTATGTCTTGCCCCAGGATTGCATCAATACTGAGCGTCACGATTCCGACCGAAGGTCCGGCGGCCGGGAGTTCTGCGGTTCTGGATGGGTGGCTGGAGGGTGTTGCTGATGGAAACCGCTGATCGCCGGGACTGGTTGATTGACGATGATGCCAAACCTCCCGAGGCGTCGCCGCTACGGTCGGACCGCAAGCCCTGGCAGGTTCTCATCGCTGATGACGACCGGGAAGTCCATATGGTCACCGAACTGGCCCTGCGCGATTTCGAGTTTGACGGGCGGCCACTGGAATTTCTGCATGCCTACTCCGGGCGCGAAGCCGTAGAGATCATCCGGGAGCACACCGATGTCGCCGCAATCCTGATGGATGTGGTGATGGAATCCGAGCACGCGGGCCTGGACGCGGTGCATAGCATCCGGCGTCAGCTGGGTAACAGGCTGTGCCGCATCATTCTGCGCACGGGGCATCCGGGTCAGGCTCCGGAGAACGAGATCATCTCCCGCTACGATATCGACGACTACCGCGAGAAGACCGAACTCAGTTCCAAAAAACTGTATACCTCGATCTATGTCGCGATCCGGTCCTATCGGGACGCCCGTGCGCTGGAGCGTAATCGCAGAGGGCTGGAAAAGGTCATCGGCGCGACGACCCATCTGCTGGGCAAGCGGGGTATCGCCGAATTTTCCGAGGGCGTGCTGGAGCAGATCGCCGCCCTGCTGCATCTGACAGACAATGCCTTTGTGTTGCGCACCCACGGATTCGTCAGCACCGATATTGATGCACAGATGGTCGCGGCGGCGGCCGGGCGCTTCGCCGGCGCGGGGTCCTTGCAGGATATTGCCAGTATCGATCCCGGCGTCGCGCAGACGGTACGCAATCGGCTGAACAATCCCGGGACCACTTTTGGCGACGGCTGGTTCGTGCACTGCATAGAGTCGCCATCGGCCCGTCACATGGTTCTGTATCTGGAATCCGATCAGCCGTGGAGTACCGTGGATCGTCGGGTGCTGGAGCTGTTCAGCAACAATGTCTCGATTGCCATGGACAATCTGTTTCTCAACGAGCAGCTAGCCAGCACCCAGCGCGAGATCGTCCTGATGCTGGGTGAAGCCATAGAAATGCGCTCCCTGGAGTCGGGCAAGCATGTGCAGCGCGTGGCGGAATATGCCGCCTGTCTGGCGGAGCTGTGCGGCCTGGACTCCATGGATGTGCACAACCTGCGCATGGCCGCGCCACTGCATGACGTCGGCAAGATCGCGATCGAGGATGTGATTCTGAACAAGCCGGGCCGGCATACTGCCGAAGAGGCGGCCCGCATGCGTGAGCACGCCAGCATTGGCGCCAAGCTCTTTGAAGGCCATGATCTGCCGGTGCTCGATACCGCCCGCATCGTGGCCGCGGAGCATCATGAAAACTGGGATGGCTCGGGATACCCGCTGGGCAAGGCCGGTGAGGATATCCATATTTTCGGGCGCATCGTGGCCCTTGCGGATGTCTATGATGCGCTGGGCAGTCGGCGTTGTTACAAGGATCCCTGGACGGCGGAAGACACCATCAATTACGTCCGGGAGCAGCGGGGCAGGAAGTTTGATCCGCGCCTGGTTGATCTGCTGATCGAAAATATCGATCGGATAGTTGACATCGGCGAACGTCTGGCCGACGCTCAGGGCTAAGTGGGCGGTCGGGTCCGGTTCGCCGATGTCCCGCCGGATTTCAGGCCACCGCGCGTCCTGACAGCTGGGGCCGCTGAATCGCCGGGTCCGATCTCGTATCATGCCGCTGCGGCAGTCAGCAGCAGGGTTTCGCTGCGAACCTCCTCTTCTTGAAATCAAGGATCATCTCCATGGCGCTGAGCGCACAACTGCAGTCCGCGGCCTCCAACTTGTTCGAACGCGCCCGCCGCAAGGGCTTGCCGGTCGAGCGGGCGGCACAGCTCTACGGCGAGCAACTGCGCCCGCTCTTGGTGAAAACCCTGTCGATCTACGCCATCGGCTTTGTGCGCCGGACCCATGTCAAGGTACTGGAGCTGGAACGTGGCCGGGTGCTGTGCCGGATGCCGATCAAGGGCAACGTCAATCATATTGGAACCATGTATGCGGGCGCGCTGTTCACCTTGGCGGAATTTCCCGGGGGGCCGTTGATGCTGGCGACTTTCGGTATTCAGCGCTTCATTCCGATTGTGACGGCGCTGGACATGGAGTTTCTCAAGGTGGCCAAGGGTGACGTGATGGTCGAACTGACCCTGAGCGAAGCGGAAATCACGCGTATCGAGGCCGAGACCTTGGCCACGGGGAAATCGGAATTCATCGTTAAGGGCGAGCTGAAGTCGGCTGCGGGCGACGTTGTGGCGCGCAGTCACGCGGTATACCAGATGCGGCCGCGGCGCCGTTGAGTATTGCGCAGCCGGGCGGCTCCGCGCGGCGCCGGGTTGACGCACTGTCATGGCGCTAACCGCAACACTGTACACCTTCACGGTGGCGCTCAATGACGCGGATCGCTGCGTCTATGAAAGCTTGGATCTGCGTCTGGCCTGCCATCCCTCCGAGACCCCGGGGTTCATGCTGACGCGGTTATTGGCCTATTGCCTGGAGTATGAGGAAGGGATTGCATTCACCGACGGCATCTGCGCGGGTGAGCTCTGTGCGGTGCAGGTGGCGGATCTGACCGGGCGGCTTAGTCACTGGATCGAGATCGGTGCGCCTCCTGCGGAGCGTCTTCATCGTGGGAGCAAGCTGGCGGGCCGCGCCACGGTCTATACCCACAAGTCGCCGGACAAGGTGCAGGCCTTGTATCGCCGTAAGGTGATTCATGAGGCAGGCGCGATCACGCTGGTGAATTTTGCGCCGGGCTTCGTCGAGGCCGTGGTGCCGGCGCTCGAACGGCGCAATGAACTCAGCGTGGCGGTGTCCGGTGGCCAGCTTTATCTGGACCTCAATGGCCTGTCGCTGGCCACCAGCGTTGAGCGCAGACAACTTGCCGGCTAAAGCGTGCGCAGCCGGAATTTACGTCCCTTGATTTTGCCGCCGCGCAGCCCTTGTAGCGCTTTCTTGAGCATGCGCCGATCTATGGCCACATAGGCGCGGGTGGCAAACACATCAATCTTGCCGATCTGTTTGGCGTCCAGGCCGGCAGCCCCGGTCAAGGCGCCGAGGATGTCCCCGGGGCGCAGCTTGTCCTTGCGCCCGGCGTCGATGACCAGAGTCTGCATGGTCGGGGCGGGCAGAGTGGTGCCGCGCGTCCACACTGGCAATTCGCTCCATTGGATTGCCGCGTCTGCCTGCGCTTCTATGCCAACCAGGCGGCCCATCTCCTGCTGGGCCACCAGGGTCAAGGCCAGGCCGGTGCCGCCAGCGCGGCCCGTGCGGCCGATGCGATGTATATGCACATCGGGGTCATTGGGCAGTTCATAGGCGATAACCATGGGTAAGGCTTTGATGTCCAGCCCGCGGGCCGCGACGTCGGTGGCGACCAAAACCCGGCAGCTCCCATTGGCGAACTGCATCAGCGTGTCTTCGCGATCCCGCTGATCCAGATCACCATGCAGCGCCATTGCCGCGACCCCGTGCTCCCGCAGGCTGGCGGTGAGTTGTCGCGCGTCGATTTTGGTGTTGCAGAAGATCAGGCAGCTTGCGGGTTGCCGGGAGACCAGCAAGGCCATGACGGCAGCCGGCTTGGTGCTGCGCTCCACCCGGAAGAATTGCTGGGTTATGACCTCTGCATCGTGCTGGCTGTCCACCATGATCTTCTGCGGCTGATTCTGGAATTGCGTGCTCAAAGCCGAGATTTCGGCCGGGTAGGTGGCCGAGAACAGCCAGGTCCTGCGCTGTTTGGGCGCGCGCTTGAGAATAGTTTCCACCGCGTCCAGGAAGCCCATATCCAGCATGCGGTCGGCCTCGTCCAGGACCAGCGTGCTCAACGCGGATAGATCCAGGGCCTGGCGGCGGATCAAATCCAGGATGCGGCCGGGTGTGCCCACTGCGATGTGCGGGGTGTGGCTCAGCGAAGCCAGTTGCGGCCGCAGCGAGATCCCGCCGCAAAGGCTCAGTATTTTTACATTGGGGATGAAGCGGGCCAGAGCGCGCAGGTCCTTGCTGACCTGATCGGCCAGCTCGCGGGTGGGGCACAGCACCAGGGCGTTCAGGCGCGTCTGGCGGGCATCAAGCCCGGCCAGCAGGGCGAGACCGAAAGCGGCGGTCTTGCCGCTGCCGGTCTTGGCCTGGGCGCGGACATCGTGGCCGGCAAGCATTGCGGGCAGGGCGCCGGCCTGGATTGGGGTGGTCTGGGTGAATCCCAAAGCATCCACTGCCTGGAGCAGGGGCGGGCACAGCCCGAGTTCGGCGAAATTGGTCATCGCCCATTATCCGCCAGTTTGCGCGGGCGGAGGACAAGCGGGTCGCGGCGGGTGGCGCGCGAACTAGGTGGCGAAGGCATGCGCCACCGCCAGACCGATGATCAGCAGACCCGGCAAGGCCACCATCAACACGTGGCGGCGTCGGGTCAGTTGGGCGCCGAGCACGGTCTTGAAGCGATATTGCCAGCCGCCGTCCAGCGCACGGTAGCGCCGCAGCAAGCTGAGTGCCCAGGCCATGTTCCAGCTCACCACCACCGCGCTGGTTATCAGGATGTAGGTCGCCCACTGTGGGGTGTAGCTTCCGGCCAGAGTCGTCAGGGCCAGCGAGATTGCGGCGGCAAGGCTGGTGCCCCAGAGGCCGAGGACCAGCGCAGTGACCGCCTTCTGGACGGTCTCTTCGCTGCTGCGCTCAAACTGCTGGACCAGTTCATCCGCGCGTTCGTCGATCAGTTCGTTGAGCGCCACCCGGCCCTTCTGCACGATCTGTTCGCTGAACTCGTCGACGGCCGCGTCTTTGGCCACCACAACGGTGTCGCGCAGCTTGTCGACGGCAGGCAGGAGTTGGGTCAGGATCCAGGTCAGGACGGCGACGTCATCGACATAGCCCAATAGCGGTATGACGTCTGCAACGGCGTCCAGCGGGCTGATGAAGTACAAGATGCCGGCGCCCAGCAGGGCGATCTGCTTGCCGTTGAGCTTGTCGCGCTGCTGCCACAAGCGGCTGGCCTGGCTGGCCAGCTCACGCAGGCGTTCCATTACCGGCCCGTCGCGTCCGGCGATCTTTTGCAGCTTGGGCCCCAGCTCGGCTTCGATCTCGGCTTCGGCTCCGGGACTTTCGGCTTCCTGCAGAAAGCGTCCGCGCACGAGTCTGCGCGCTCGCTGGGCAATTGCTGATTCTTCGCCTGGGTCCTGATTTGCGGTGTCGATCATCAATCTTCTCTTGCTGCGGCAGCAGCCCCGACGGCTCACTGCACGCGCGAGCGGTCGTCAGATCGTCTGCCGGTTGCTGGAAATCGGGCACACATACTGAATATTTACGACGCATTCCGGCTGTCGTGCCCTGATTCTAAGCGCTGCACTCCTTATACTGTACGGCTGAAGAGAAAAATCCAGCTCGCAATTGTCCGGGCTGGGCAGGAGACCAGACATGCTGAAGTATCAATTGACCGTTGTGGCGCTGGTCGCCACCTTCGGAATCTCAGGCTGTGGCAGCAGCTCCGACAGCAACGGCGACGGCGCCGCTGCGTCCGCCAGCGGACGGATCTTCCGCATCGAGCCGGGACCGGATGCGACAACCGAAATGGTCCTGGCAATGATCGACGTCAAGCCAGGCGATGTGATCGAGTTCAGCGCCGGTTATTTTGAGCTCAGCTCCGGGCTGCAGATTTCCAATACCGAAGATGTGCTGGTGCGCGGCCAGGGTATCGATCGCACGGTGCTGTCATTCAAGGAGAGCGCCTCTCAGGAGGGCTTTCTGGCCAGCACGGTGCGCGGCGTCACTGTCGAAGACCTGACCGTGCTGGATTCGCCCGGCGATGCTTTCAAGTTGCAGGGTGTTGATCATGGCACCTTGCGCAATGTCCGTGCGCTGTGGTCCAGCGGTCGCAAGACCGCGGCCGAGGACACCATTACGGCGGAAAATTTTGCGGACAAACTGCAGATCTCCTGCACGGATCCGGCGCGCCACAACCCTGCCAATCCGAACCCTACGGAAACCGATACCAGCTCGCCTGACTATACGGTCAGTATCGCCTCCGGGCGCTACGGAATTTATCCGGTCAATTCAAAGAACATACTCATCGAAGGTTCAGAATCCGTGGGCGCCTCGGATGCGGGCATCTACGTGGGCCAGACCGATAACGCGATCATCCGCACCAGCCGCGCGGCCTTCAACGTGTTCGGCTTTGAGATCGAGAATGTGCGCGGGGGCGAGTACGTCGATAACGTGGCCGAATGCAATACCGGGGGCTTTCTGGTTTACGACCTGGACGGTCTGACCCGCTACGGCGACCGCACCCGCATGTATCGCAATCGGGCGATCAACAACAACACCTATAACTTCGCTGAACCCGGTAGTATCGTGTCCAACGTACCGCGCGGCGTGGGGATGATCACGCTGGGCTACGACAAGATTGACGTGTTCGATAATCATTTCGAAAACCACGGCACCGCCGGCATCGTGCACACCAGCTATGAGTTGCTCGGTGAGCCGGGCGATCGTCGCCTGGACATGTACACCGAAGGCATGCACGTGTTCAACAACACCTTCGTAAATAATGGCAACGATCTGCCGCAGCCTGACATGGCGACCATCGTGGCCACCGGCGGCGATCAGGTGACGTCGGCATTTCCAATGCTTGTGGGCCTGAAAGTCGCAGCCTCCGGCGACGATTATCGCGGCGCGCATATCGTCTGGGATGGTTATGCGGACAGCTACGATGCCGATTGCCCCTATCCCACCGACGATCAGGGGCAACCCATTCCAGCGGACTCCGAAGGCAAGCCGATATCGGGCAATCAATACCCGAATCCGGATTGCCGGTATAACGCCTACAAGTTCGACGCGGAGGGCGAGCGCATCAAGCCGCGCTGGTGGTTTGCCTGTATCGACGAAAACAACGATTTCGCCGATGACAGTTTGACCTATGCGAATTTTCATGGAACTGAAGGCCTGGAGTTGCTGCTGAGCTTTCCGCCTTCAGGTCCGGATGATCTGATCGATATCGCCTCCAGCCTGCCGGATTTTGCGGCGGATCTGGATATCACGCCGCACCGCTGTGAGCAGGAATATGGATCCAATCTGCCATTGCTGCCGCCGATTGTCATTCCGGCCTTTGAGCGCTCCGGAACGATAGACCCCGCGCCGAGCCAGAGCCTGATCCAGGAGCTGTGCGGGGCGACGCCCGCCCTGGGGCAGGTCAATGCCGACGCGTTCAGGGTCAATTGCCCGACCCTGGATCAGTACAACCTGTTCAGCAATCCCGAGGATCCAAGCAGCTTGCCCAATGACCGGGTCTTGCCGTTCATGCTGAACAGCAAGCTGTTCTCCGACCATTCGGTCAAATACCGGTCGGTGTTCATTCCGGACGGCCAGCAGGCGCTTTATCGCGATGGACAGGACAGCGCCAATGCCACGATTCTGTTCCCGGTCGGGACCATCATCGTCAAGACTTTCGCTTTTGCGGTTGAGTCCAGCAATACCGAAACGGCGGTCGAAACGCGTTTGCTGATCAAGCGTCAAACCCGTGACGGGATGGTGTACTGGGATGGTCTGGAGTACATCTGGGGCACGACGAATGGGCGTCGCGTCGCGCGACTTGCGCAGGAAGGCGGCCGCGCAGCGGTGAGCTGGGATTACACCGATGTTCATAGTGGCGTGCGGCACACCGGCGCCACCAACAATTACCTGCTGCCCAATGCCAACCAGTGCCTCAGTTGCCATTCCAACGACGATGCCGAGACCGGCGCCGCGCCCATTGGTCCCAAGCCCCGTAACCTGAACCGCCGCTTCGCCAGCGATTCCCCGTTGCCCTCGGGCGTGCAGCAGCACCCCGTCGCGGGTGTCAATCAACTGATGTACTGGTGCCAGAACGGCTTCATGGGCAACTGCCCGTCTGGCATGGTCCTGGATCCCAACACCGGCTATGTCACCAATGTGGAACGCAACGCAATTTTCAATGTGGCTGGCGATTCCGGTCATCCCGCGGACTCAGGGGCGGATATCGAGGCGCGGGTTCGGTCTTATCTGGAAGTCAATTGCGCCCACTGTCACAACCCGCGTGGTCTGGCGCAGAACACGGGCTTCTATCTTGATGTTTTCCGCCCGGTAAACGATACCTACGGGGTGTGCAAGGGACCGACCGCCAGCGGCACCGAGGGCCGGGGTGGTCGCGATTACGACATCGTGCCCGGCAGCGCGGCCGACTCGATCCTGCCCTATCGGATGGGACCGGAGGCCGATACCCTGGCCGCGCGAATGCCGCCCGTGGCGCGCAGCGTGGTGGATCAGGAGGCCTTTGATCTGGTGACGCGCTGGATCAACGAGGTCGTGGACGATAGCTACGACAACGCCGATGCCTGCGGTGGCGGGGGCGGTCTGGGTGACCTGGGACTGCCGGTCTCGCTGCCGTTTGGGCACTGAGGGCGGTCTGAACCCGCCGCCAGCCGGGCGCCGAACGGCATAGCGGACCCGGGCTTGACCGCCCGGGTCACTCCGCAGTGTCGATAATGCCGCGAATTCGCCTGGAAAAATCCGGGCTTTGCAGCGCGTTAAGGGCCCGGTCATTGATGCGATAGCGGGTCCTGGATGGTGCCAGTTCGCCGTCAATATCGAGCAGACCCAGCCCCGCGGCCAGCTCATCAGAGTAGGCCGCCAGGATGAGTTTGAGACTCAGCGGTATCGTGCCCGGCGCGACGCGGTTGACGTGTGCCGCCAGGTTGCTGGAGCAACTGCGCAGCAGGGTGTTGTAGAACTCCGGGCTGCTGTGCAGGACATTGATCTGCGCAAATATGTCCAGCAGTACAGCCCGGACTGCGGCCCCGGATGCGCGAACTGGATAGAGATACACGTCGTCGCGCCAGATGTTGCTGCGCAGGCCGATGATGTCGCGTTCATCACCCAGGATATAAATCGTTTCGTAATTGCGGAACAGACCGCGAATGGGGCCATAGCTTTCATGCTGTTCGCGCCGGGCTTCGATGGACAGCGCAAGATACTGGCCGTCTCTGAATCCAAAGCTGACAAACACATGACCAATTCCCGGCACCCCGCCGAAGGGCGATACTCCCAGCCAGGCCCGGTCCAGACCCGCGAGATCGTAGCTGCGGGTCTCCCACTGGCGTAGCTCCGGCGCGCCTGATGCGGCGTAGCGAAAGTTGCGCAGATTGTGAATGATGGCCTGATCTTCGCGGATCTCGATGTGGGCCAGTCGGTCCTGGCCGGGGCTCCAGCGCCGTTCATTGCTCGGTTCCGGCCAGGCCCGCAGGCTCAGCCCCACGGCGCTGGCGAGCAGGGCGATGATCAGCAAAGTAGAACGGGGTGCAAGCCGCTGCTGTGCCCAAAGCAATATCGTGCCCGCGGTCAGCGCCAGGGCGAGGCGGAGCAGCCAGTCCACAGGCGCAAGCAGCAATGCCGCCAGCGCCCACATCACCAGCATGCCGACAGCAAGCTGAGCGAAGCGATTGGCGATACGCTGCAACATGGTCCGTCCGGTGATTCGCGACAGTTACCCGCAACTGTGCAATCTCGCACCGGAGCCTGCAAGCGCTGCGCGCCCCGTTCACCATTTTTTCACCGCTTGAAGCGGATCGTCTGGTTGTGTATTCCTGCCGGTCGCCGCCATGTTGAAAGTCCATTCCAATCCTGCATTTTTCATCCGTCACGTCGCGTTTTTGTCCGCTCTGGTTTGCGGTTCGTTCAGCGCCGTCGGTTCAGCCAGCACAGCTGACGGAGTGACGCCGTCCGCGGAGACCCTGTGCGACGTTCTGGAGGGCAGTCAGCGCGGCCTGTGCAACGCCTACTGTGAGGCGATGGACTGTGATTCCACCGAGCCGCGGGCGAGCGAGCAAGCTTGCGAGCAGGTGTTCGGCAAATGGTTGTCGGTTTTGGACCAGGGCCTGGAAATACCCCCCTGCGACGACGTCGACCAGGACGGCTGGGCCAACGCGGATGACAACTGTCCCGGTCAGGGCAACGAAGATCAGGCGGATACGGACGGCGACGGCTTGGGCGACGCCTGCGATGAGGATTTTGCGCCTTAAGCGTCAGGCAGTTCCCTCCTGGTTTGACAGGTCGCCTGGCTCAGGCGCCAAGGCCGCTGGGCACCCGCGCCGCGCCGGATGGTCCCGGTTCTGACTTCGAAGCTTGCAGTCGCGCGGTAAGATAAGGCCGAGCATTCAGAGTTAATTCTATGTCCAGCCTTGTCGCAATTGCTGCCCTGGTCAATGTCGCGATTGTCGCGTTTCTGATTTTCCAGTTGCGTCGCCTGCGGGCGGCATATCGTGTGCTGCAGGCGGAAACCGCGGGCCTGGTGCGCGCGGCGGAGGCCGTTCCGCCCAATCTTGAGGACCAGGTGGCCGCACCCGCACAGCGGCTCATCGGGATCAATATTCTCAATCCCATGGAACTGGCAGCCCAGGAGTCGTGGTTTGCCGAAACCTTTGGCGGTCTGGCGCCACCGCTGATCCACAAGCTGGTCTATGAGCGCGCCAGCAAGATCGTCGAGACCAAGCTGCAGGAGCATGGCGTGGTTGCCGAGGTAACGATCCACCGTGGCCGCTGAATGGATCCTGCTCGCCATAAGCAGCGGTCTGTCCATCGCCGCCCTAGGTCAATGGCGAACGACCCAACGGGAATTCGACCACGCCCAGCGGACGGTGCGTCGGGCTGCGGTCCGCGTCGCCGAGCTGGTGCGTTTTGCGGTAAGCCACCAGCGTATGGGTGAAATCCAGCAGCTGGCTGAAAGCTCGATTGATGGAACCACCGCCCTGGTGCGGGCGATTCACCGCGGGATCGCGGGAATTCCGTTTGGCATTCTTGAGCAGATTCCCGCGACCCGCGACACCACGCGTCTGGTGCGCGAAATTCACGACCTCACATCCGACGGCATCTACAGTGGGATCGCGGTGCTGAACCGGAAAATTGGCGAGCGTGCACGGAGCCAGATTCGGTCCCCCGCAACGCTCGCGAACACTGAGGGCGAGGACGCCGAAACCTAGTAGTCTGTCGGACTTACCATGATCTACTGCGATTTCCGCTCCGCGGCCGCTTGCTACGCGCTTCCTCGTCAAATAGTTCGACTATTTTCCTCAGATTCGCCCGGCAAGCGTCGCACGGAGCGAAAATCTCGCGACGATCGGGCAAGTCCGACAGACTGCTAGCCCGGCTTATTCATGAACCTGCGCGATGATCGCGCAGGGCATTGGGTTCACGCGGAGTTTTGCGCTAGCGGGCATAGCCGGGACTATTGCCGCTTGAGCAAAATTTCTTGTGGATTCAAGGAACAAGCGAGGGCGTGTTATGTTCATGAATAAGCCGGGCTGGAAGCCTGCGCCTTGGAGACGCGCGGGCAGTTGGCCAGATTTCTCGTTCTCCTTGTCAATGCGAAAGGCATTCTGCGCAGAAGATCGATGAATCTGACTCGATAACGCTGAATTTCTCTCCGCAGGTTTCGGGGGCGCTGATTCCAAAACGCAGCAGCGGTGCGGACAGGTAATATGCGGCCATGAGTTCCGACCCGCATGACAAGAATCCACCGGCCGCCGGCGCGCAATTGTCCGGCTATCTGGATCTGGTGGCTGATCTGGTCGGCGACTTTGCGGGCAATGCGGATTTCGACGCCACCCTGCAGGTTGCCTTGGCGCGGATTGTTGCGACCCTGCAGGCCGAAGCTGCGTCACTGTTCATCCTTGATGGGTCCGAGCTGGAGTGCCGGGCCTGTGTCGGTCCTGTGAACATTCTCGGCATGCGAATGCCGTGCGGTGCCGGCATCGTCGGGCGCGCCGTCGAGTCCTGTTCGGTACAGCTGGTCGTCGACGTGGCGCATGACCCCGATTTCTATCAACGCATGGCCGAAAAGTCCGGGTTCGAGACGCGCTCATTGTTGTGCGCGCCACTGCTGGTCAAGGAGCGTTGTCTGGGTGCGGTGGAAGTGGTCAATCATCGCGACACCGGACGAATTTTTGATGAGCGTGACGGGCGCATCCTGCAGGCTTTGGCCGCGGCGGCCGCACTGGCCCTGATCAATGCTCGCCTTGTCGAGCAGATGGTGGACCAGGCGCGGCTCAAGCGGGAGCTCGAACTGGCCGCGACCGTTCAGCAGGGCCTGCTGCCTGCTCTGGACGGGAATTGTGGGTTTGTCGCGGGCCTGAATGTGGCAGCGCGCGAGATGTCAGGCGATTTCTTTGATTTTTTGCGCCGCGACGACGGCGATTTGCTGTTTGCGATTGGCGACGTGTCGGGCAAGGGCATGAATGCAGCGATCGTCATGGTCAAGGCGGTCACCCTGTTCCGCGCACTGGGCAAGATTCACAGCGAGCCGGGCCGGCTGATGGCGGAACTGGAAGCCGAACTGAGTGCAACCATGACCATGGGCATGTTCGTCACAATGGTGATCGGCCGTTACAGCCCCTTTTCCGGCCGCCTGCGTTTGGCCAACGCGGGGCATTTGCCACCCCTGCTGCTGGGCCAAGAGGGAGACTTCGAGTTTCCGGCCGAGGCGCCGCCGCTGGGCCTGCAATCGCGGGTAGAAATCGCGGACTTCGGAGAGCTGGGTGTGTTGTTGCAACCGGGCGAAGCAATATATTTTTACACCGACGGGGTGATTGAGGCCGAACTGGAATCCGGCCGGATGCTTGAGGCCGCAGGTCTGGCCAAGCTGTTGCATCAGCAGATGGAGCCGCATCCGCGGCAGCGTCTGCAGGCCGTTATCGACCACGTCCTTGCGGGTGAGTCCGCCCAGCGCGATGATCTCACCATGCTGTGCATTCAGCGCGAATCAGTGGTCAGTATCGACGATTTCGAGATAGAAGCTGAGCCAGGCGCATTGCGTGATGCGCGCAAACGCGTCAAGTTGGCAGCATTTCGCGCTGGCTGTGGGCGCGACACTGTAGAGAGCGTGGTGCTGGCGGTCGATGAGGCTTGTCAGAACGTCATTCGCCACGCTTACCATCAGGCGGGGGGGCGAATTCTGTTGAATCTGCGTGTGG
>JBFIIN010000017.1:0-18158 GCA_041601225.1 Oceanococcus sp. | reverse complement strand
GGGTTCTCCAGCAGACGTGTCGTCTGGCGGGGCCTCGCCGTTCCCGGCCGGGGTTTCGTCTTCCCCGGGCGGGGCTTCGCCTCCCCCGCCAGACGGCTCATCTTCGCTGCTTCGATCCGCTTCCCCAGAATCTCTGCCGGAATCCGGGGGCGGGTTGTTATCCCCGCTCTGGGCCCCGGCCGCGCCGGATTCCTGGTCATCCGTGGAACTCATATCGGCATTGTCTTGCGGCACGTCCACCGCCGCGTCCTCGGCAGCCGGTGAGTCAGAGGCTGGCCCGCAGGCCGTCAGCAGGAGCGCGGCGAGTATGGCTGCGGACAATGGGCTGTGCGGTTTCATAAAGCAGATCTTAGCAGTCCGGATGCGGGGCGCCGCGATCCAGGCTGACAAATTGGCACGGATCGCAGTCGGCAACTGACAAAAATTGTCAGCCCATGACCCTCACCACCTTGGGCCAGGGCCGCATTTCGGTGGACCGGAGCAAGGTCCGCAGTGAAAGAAACGTGATGACCCCAGGGTCCGCCTACAGGTGACTGACCCTTCAGTTAATTACCTGGCAAGCAAGTTGCGTGAAGCGCCTGGAATAACAAGACGCCAATGGCGAGCGGCATCGGCCGCATCGGATCAACAACCAGTATTCAGGAGTTAAAGCATGACTATGCGTTTGACTGCCGGCAGTCTGTTGCTGGGCGCGGCTGCGCTCATCACCGGCTGTAACGGCGTCTCATCAAGCACGGGTGTCGACAGCAAGCTGCTGTCGCTCTCCAGCGAAAGCAACGCCCAGCGTTACATCGTCACTCTGGACAAATCCGGCACCCAGAGTCTGGATGCCCAGATCGATGCTCTGGCACAGCAGTTCGGCGGCCAGGTGATACACCGCTACCGTCAGGCCCTGCGCGGCTTCGCGGTTGAAATGCTGCCCAGCCAGGCAAGTCTGCTGGCCGCCCACCCGGCGGTGCGCGGCATCGAAGCCGATCAATTGATGAGCAAGGTCGACACCCAGAGCAATGCCACCTGGGGCATAGACCGCAGCGATCAACGCGATCTGCCCTTGGATGGCAGCTACAGCTACTCCGCCGCAGGCCAGAACGTCCACGTGTACATCATCGATACCGGCGTCAACGGAGACCATCAGGATTTCGCAGGACGCATGGGCACGGGGCGTAACTTCGTTCCCGCGGCCGTATTGTTCGGCAGCGCGGATCCCGCGGACTGGGACGACTGCGATGGCCATGGCACCCATGTCGCCGGCTCAGCCGCCGGCACCACCTGGGGCTTGGCCAAGCAGGCTACCGTGCATGCCGTGCGCGTTCTGGGTTGCACCGGCACCGGCAGCAACTCCGACGTCATCGCCGGTGTCGATTGGGTTGCGCAGAATCACGTTGCGCCCGCCGTGGCGAACATGAGCCTGGGCGGCAGCGATTCCGCGGCGCTGGACAGCGCGGTGCGCAACGCAGTCAACGCCGGCATCACCTTTGCCGTGGCCGCTGGCAACGATGACGCCAATGCCTGCTCCGGTTCGCCGAACAAGGTGGCCGAAGCGCTCACCGTGGGCTCCACCACGGCCGCCGATCAGCGCTCGAGCTTTTCAAATTGGGGAGCCTGCGTGGACATCATGGCACCCGGCTCCGACATCACGTCGGCCGCGCACGACAACAACTCAGGCACCGCCACCATGAGCGGCACTTCCATGGCGTCGCCCCATGTCGCGGGTGCCGCGGCGGTGTATCTGTCGCGGTTTCCCGACGCGGCGCCGGGCGACGTGTTTTCCGGCTTGCTGGCCGAAGCCAGCGATGGCCGTCTGGGCGACCTCAAGGGTTCTCCCGACCTGCTGCTCTACGTGCCAAATGAAGGCACCGGCACGCCCACGGATAGCGCGCCGACGGCGGCTTTCACCGTGAGCTGCACGGATCTGGATTGTGCCTTCGACGGCACGGGTTCCAGCGACGACAACGGCGTCACCGGCTTCAGCTGGAGTTTCGGCGCCACCACCGCGATCGCGACGCACAGTTTCGCCAGCGCCGGCAGCTACAGCGTCACCCTGACCGTCACCGATGTAGCCGGCCAGAGTGACAGCAGCAGCCAGACCGTCAGCGTCAGTGCCGGCGGCGGCGATCCGGATGCGCCCTGCAGCGATTGCAGCCAGGCCGCTGGCAATTTGTCGGGCAGTGGCGATGCCGATTACTACAGCAGCGCCGCGGGTTTCGAAAGCAATGGGGGCGTGTTCGAGGCCTGGCTGGAAGGTCCCGGTTCCGCTGATTTTGATCTGGCACTGGAAAAGTACAGCAGCAGCCTGTTCTTCGGCGACAGCTGGTCACAGGTGGCCAGTTCGGAGTCGACCAGCTCATCCGAGCAGATCAGCTACACCGGCGGCGCCGGGACCTACCGCTGGAAGGTTCTGTCCTATTCCGGCGCGGGCGACTACAGCGTGTATTACCTCACCCCGTAATTTCTTTGGAGGATTGGGGCTGCCGCAAGAAGTTTGTGGCAGCCCCTTTTTTGTGCCCGAAGCCGGGGCGCCCGGCGAAACCCGGCCAGCGCCTGGCCCGCGCCCGCCGAAGTTTCCGAATACCCAGCCACATTTCCCAAAGGGCAGTGGTCTGCGCAACAATCAGCCCTTACAAGGCGGTGGGGCCAGCGTATGGGGCGCTGTGCGAGCAATGTCATCAGGGCGGCGGATGAACAAACGTAGTTCAGGCAACAGTCTGGTCCTTCCGGCAAGCGGGGGACTGGCCGCACGCATGGTCGGGCTGGCGCGGCGCCTGCCCGGTGCAGACCTGATCGAAGAGGCCATGAAAGATCTCGAGGAGCGCCTGCTTCTTGAGTTGCATGATCGCCTCGAAAGCATCGAGCGCGGCCGGCTATTCGAACATGCGGAGCACAGGGCGGAAACGCTGAGCGCACGCGACAAGTTTCAGATGCTCTGGCGCCAGGCCCACGAACAAAAGGACGCCACGGCGCGCGAGTGCCTGTTCCTGCGCATCGTGGACCAGCTGACGCCCGACGAGGCCCGCCTGCTGGCCCTGATGTCGGCGGGCGACGCTTTCGCAATCATCCATGTGGGTCTGGGCGCACCGGTCGGCGGAGCGCAGCGACGCTTATGCCATAACCTCAGCACCCTCGGCCCGACCGCAGGTCTGCGCCGGCCCGAGGACACGCCCCATTATCTGAGCCATTTGCGGGCGCTGGGTCTGGTGGAATCGGGCGCCGAGGACAAGCAGCTGGAGTCCCACTACCAGCGGATTGAGGGGGGCCTTGAAATTCGAGGTCTGCAGAAGCGCTATGAACGCCAGCGTACGCAGCGACTCAAGCTGCAACGGGCAACTCTAAAGCTATCCGCCCTGGGCCGCGAATTCTGGGCACACTGTCAGCCGGGTGACGACGAGGCAAAGGATCAGGAATGCTAAATGCGATAGTGAGCGAATTTCAGAGCAACCTGTGGTTGTATCTGTCCATGCCGATCACCAGCGCGGTGGTGGGCTATGTCACCAACGTCATTGCACTGAAAATGATGTTCCTGCCACTGGAACCGATCGGCAAGCCCCCTTTTCTGGGCTGGCAGGGCGTCGTGCCGAGCAAGGCGGCGAAGATGGCCACGATCGCCTGTGACACCCTGGTGCCCAAGCTGGTTACCGAGCGTGAAATCTTCGAGAAGCTGGACCCTGAGCGCGTGGCCCAGGAAATCGAGGGCCCCATGCTGCGCCTGGTCGACCATATGGTCGAGGACATCCTGTCGGAATATCAGCCGGGCATCTGGGAGTCCCTGCCCCAGACCGCGCGCGACATGATCAAGCGCCGGGTCAGCGAGGATGCGCCCAAGCTGGTGGAGGAGGTCATGACCGGACTCACCGAAGACATCGAGCACATGTTCGACCTCAAGGGCATGGTTGTCAGCACTTTGTCGCGCGACAAGGAGCTGATCAATCGCGTTTTTCTGGAAACCGGGCGTCAGGAGTTCCGCTTCGTCGCGCGCTCGGGCTTCGTATTCGGCTTGCTGTTCGGCATCTGCCAGATGCTGGGCTGGCTGTTCTACAAGTCAGACTGGTTGCTGCCCGCCTTCGGCTTGCTGGTGGGTTACGCCACCAACTGGATCGCTCTGAAACTGATATTCGAGCCGGCCCAGCCGCGCAAGATCGGCCCGTGGACCATCCAGGGCCTGTTTCACAAACGTCAGCAGGAAGTCTCCCGCGATTACTCAAAGCTGATCGCCGACGAAATTGTGACCCCCTCCAATATCATCGAAGGCGTGCTCAGGGGCCCGCAATCCGATGGAGTCTATGCGCTGATTGCCCGCGCCGTGAAACGGGCTATCGACGAACAAACCGGCCTGGCGCGGCCCTTTGTGGCCTGGAGCGTCGGGTCGCGGCGCTACATCGAAATGAAGGAAGCGGCCGCGGCCCGTCTGGTTGCCCATCTGCCGCAGACCATCAAACATGTGGACGCCTACGCCAAAGACGCCATGGACCTGGCCAATGTCCTGTCCAGCCGGCTGGAAAAACTGCCACCGGATGAGTTTGAAGAAATGCTGCGTCCGGCTTTTCAGGAGGATGAATGGATGTTGATTGCCGTCGGCGCCGCCCTGGGACTGGCGGTGGGTACGGGGCAGCTGCTGCTGTTCAAAGCCTATGCTGCGGTCGGCGTCGCACCCGAGCTTTCCAGCACGCTGGCCAGCCTGTTTGGCTTGGCTTAGCGACCGGACTCGGAGGATTGCGCGGGCAGGTGATCGAGGATCAGCGCCAGGCGGTCACCGAGGATCTTCTGCAGCGCCTTTTCCATGGCCCTGGCGACTTCGGGCTGAACCGCCATATCCACCAGGGGGCGCAGACGCCAGATAATGCCGGCCAGTTCCGGCACGGCCTCCTTGGGCGGCAGCTGATCTTTCCAGCGCCGGTCGAATACATATTCAGCCACCAGCTGCACCAGCATATCGGCCACCGATTCGACGTTGTCGCGCAACCGGCCAATGATGTCGAACAGTTCGCCGAGCGGAATGCCGATCCGGGTCAGTTCCGATCCGGCATGCAGCAGACGGGGACTGGGCACCCGGTAACGTGAACCTTCCGGCAGCAAGATGCCCAACCCCACGGCCTGTTTGAGCAAGGCCGGAGAAAAACTGCCGAAGCGCTTGACCAGCTCCGGCAAGGTGACATAGTCGGGAATTTCCTCGACAAAGGGCCGGGTCACGGCATCTTCAAGGCCCAGCAGATCGGCAATGTCGTGGCCTTCCTCCCAGGCGCCAATCAGCTCAGCAATGTTCGCCAGCGTGTAGCCGCGCTCCAGCAAGCGGTTGATGATGCGCAGGCGGGCCAGGTGAGCATCGGTGTAAATCCCCGTGCGACCGCGTTTTTCCGGCGCCGGGAGCAGACCCCGGTCCTGATAGGCGCGCACATTGCGAACGGTCGCACCCGCGGTCCAGGCCAGCTCGTCGATGGTAAATTCATTCTTGGCTGCGGATTCGCCCACGGGAGGCGGGCGCGCCCTTGTTCGGCGTTTCAGAGCTGATTGAACCATTTAGCAATGGTAACCATTGCCGGACACTGGCACCAGCCGCCGGCGTGGTCCGCCGCGGACTTCAGTTCTTCACGAACCAGTCATCGATATCATCACCAGCCGCCGCATCGGACTCTTCCAGCACGACAATACCGGAATCCTGATCCGGGAAGACGACTTCGGGATCAGCGGGGTCGCCGTCTGGCGGCTCCGCCGCAGGCCGGTCGGGAACGGCCGCTGAATCCCCCGCCCATAGCGGAGCCCGGGTCGCCATGTTCAAGCGAAAATGGCGGACCTCGGCATGCTCGAAATAGGCACTCAAGGAACGCAGGAAATCGATCGGGGCCGTATCAGTAACCGCAGCGACCCGGACCAAGGTGTCCTGAGCCTCGGCAATAAAACGCATGTTGCCGAGAAACTCAGAAAGATCGCGCCAGCTGGGAAACTGCTCACCCTGAATGATCAGCCCGCGCAGACCCCCGGCATGCTGGATATCCACCCCGACCCGGTCCGAAATCGCCCGATAATTTTCAGCCGACAACGGACCATCAACCTTGATGGTCACTACCCCGTGATGCTCATCGACCTCGATCTTGGTCATCCGCATCGCTACCCGATTGGCCTGGCCTCGAGTCTAACGATTTTCCGCGGCTGAAAGTCCAAGTTGTGGAAGGACGGTCTAATCTTCCGGATCGTAGGCCAGATTCGGCGCCAACCACCGCTCCGCGGTGGCCAGATCCCAGCCCTTGCGAGCCGCATAATCTTCAAGCTGATCCTTGCCCACCCGTCCGAGCACGAAATATTGAGCCTGCGGGTGGGAGAAATACCAACCGGAAACGGCCGCTGCCGGCCACATGGCATAGCTTTCGGTCAGCTGCAGACCAATCCGCTTTTCGACCTCAAGCAGCGCCCAGAGGCTGGCCTTTTCGGTGTGATCCGGACAGGCCGGATAGCCGGGCGCCGGGCGTATGCCGGGGTATTGTTCGGCGATCAGCGCGGCAGTGTCCTGCCGCTCCTGCCCGGAGTAGCCCCAGAACTCGGTGCGCACGCGCTGATGCAGATGTTCGGCGAAGGCTTCGGCCAAGCGATCCGCCAGGGCTTCGAGCAGAATGGCCTGATAATCATCCTGGTCCGCCTTGAAGGCCTCGATTTGCTCGGCGATTCCCAATCCGGCGGTGACCGCAAATGCACCGATGTAATCGACCGCGTCGCCGGCCACGTAGTCCGCCAGGCTGCGATTGGGCACGCCAGCGCGATGCTGACCCTGCTGGCGCAGGTTATGCAGAACCTGCACCGGTGCGCCGGCCGCGGCGTGGTCATCGGCCGCGAACACCGCGATATCGTCGCCCCGCCGGCGCGCCGGAAACAGGCCAAACACAGCGCTGGCCTGCAGCCAGCCTCCGGCTTCGATGCGGTCGAGCATGGCATGGGCGTCGGCCAGCAGTTTGCGGGCTTCGGGGCCGGTCTGCGGATTGTTGAGGATGTCCGGATATTTCCCCTTCATCTCCCAGGTGATGAAAAAGGGCGTCCAGTCGATGTAATCACGCAGTTTTGCGATGGGGTAATCGGCCAGGACCTGGATACCTGTTTGCCTGGGAACCGGGGGCTGGTAGCTCGACCAGTCCAGGACGGTGGCGTTGGCCTGGGCGGCGGCCAGACTCAGCAGGGGCTGACGGCCCTGCTTGTGGGCATGCCGTTCGCGAATGCTGTCGTACTCGCCGCGGATGCTGTCCCGGACTTCCGCCCGCCCGGCGGCGGAAACGAGTTTCTGGGCCACACCCACGGCGCGTGAGGCATCCTTCACCCAAACCACGGGTTCGCCGTAGGCGGGGTCGATCTTCACCGCCGTATGTGCCCGC
This sequence comes from Oceanococcus sp., assembly GCA_041601225.1. Taxonomy (GTDB): domain Bacteria; phylum Pseudomonadota; class Gammaproteobacteria; order Nevskiales; family Oceanococcaceae; genus JBFIIN01. The sequence continues at coordinate 10,809 of JBFIIN010000017.1, read as the reverse complement.
GAGGTGGTCGCACCACCGATCAGCAAGGGAATTCTGTAGTTCTGGCGCTTCATTTCGCTGGCCACGTGCACCATTTCGTCCAGCGAGGGCGTGATCAGTCCCGACAGGCCAATCATGTCCGCCGCATGTTCTTTAGCGGCATCGAGAATTTTCTGCGCGGGGGTCATCACGCCCAGGTCTATGACCTCGAAGTTGTTGCATTGCAGGACCACGCCGACAATATTCTTGCCGATGTCATGCACGTCACCCTTGACCGTGGCCATGATGATCGTGCCTGCGGTCTGCTTGCCGCCCTGGGTCTTGTTCTTGGCTTTTTCAGCTTCGATATAGGGAATGAGATAGGCCACCGCTTTTTTCATCACCCGGGCCGATTTCACCACCTGGGGCAGGAACATCTTGCCCGCGCCGAACAGATCGCCAACCACATTCATGCCATCCATCAGCGGGCCTTCGATCACCGACAGGGGCTTGTCGAACCCCTGCCGCGCCTCTTCGGTATCGGCCTCGACGAAGTCGGCAATGCCCTTGACCAGGGCATGCTCCAGCCTCTTGCCCACCGGCCAGCTGCGCCACTCCTGGGTCTGCGGAGCGACCTCACCGGCCGCGTCATCGCGATAGCGCTCGGCAATGTCCACCAGCCGTTCGGTGGCATCGGCACGCCGATTGAGAATCACATCCTCGATGCGTTCGCGCAGCTCCTCGTCGACATCCGCGTACACCGCGAGCTGGCCGGCATTGACGATACCCATGTCCATGCCGGCGGCAACCGCGTGATAAAGAAAAACGGCATGAATGGCTTCGCGCACGGCGTTGTTGCCGCGAAACGAAAACGACACATTCGACACGCCGCCGGAAACTTTCGCGGCCGGCAGATTCTGCTTGATCCAGCGCACCGCCTCGATGAAGTCCGTGCCATAGGTGGCATGCTCTTCAATGCCGGTGGCCACCGCGAAGATATTCGGGTCGAAGATGATGTCTTCGGCGGGAAACCCGATTTCCCGGGTCAGCAGATCATAGGCGCGCTGGCAGATGTCCTTGCGCCGCTGCAAGGTATCGGCCTGGCCGGCTTCGTCAAATGCCATGACCACGACGGCCGCACCGTAGCGCAGACACAATTTGGCCTGACGCAGGAACTCGGCCTCGCCCTCCTTCATCGAGATGGAATTCACGATGCTCTTGCCCTGCACGCACTTCAGGCCGGCTTCAATGATCTCCCACTTGGACGAGTCGATCATGATCGGCACCCGCGCAATATCCGGCTCGGCGGCGATCAGGTTCAGGAACCGCACCATCGCCGCCTTGGAGTCGAGCATGCCCTCGTCCATGTTGATATCGATGATCTGGGCGCCGTTTTCCACTTGCTGACGGGCGACTTCGAGCGCGGCATCGAAATCCCCGTCCACGATCAGACGTTTGAAGCGGGCGGACCCGGTGACATTGGTGCGCTCGCCGACGTTGATGAATCTGCTGGATGCTTGGGTCATAGAATTGCCAGCGCGGGCTCAGGGCCGCACGCGATAGGAAAGTTGAATCAGGCGACGGCGGTCAAGGGTTCCAGACCCGCGAGGCGCAGCGCCGGCTGAATTTCCGGCAGCGGCCTGGGCGGCAGGCCCGCCACGGCCTCGGCGATCGCCGCGATGTGCGCCGGCGTGGTGCCGCAGCAGCCACCGAGCATGTTGACGAAACCGCTGCGCGCGAACTCCGCGACGATGGCCGCCATGTCTTCGGGACTCTGGTCATACTCGCCGAAGGCGTTGGGCAGGCCGGCGTTGGGATAGGCAAAGGTGTAGCACTGGGCCACCCGCGCGAGCTCCTCGACATAGGGCCGCAGTTCGCTGGCGCCCAGCGCGCAGTTCAGGCCCACGGCCAGGGGCCGCGCGTGGCGCACGGAGTAATAGAAGGCTTCGTTGGTCTGGCCCGACAGGGTGCGGCCCGAGGCATCGGTGATCGTGCCGGAAATCAGGGTGGGCACCCGCGTCCCGCGGCGCTCAAATTCGGCTTCGATGGCGAAGATCGCGGCCTTGGCATTGAGGGTATCGAAGATGGTTTCGACCAGCAGCAGGTCCACGCCACCGTCCAGCAGCGCGCGGGCTGCCTCACCGTAGGCCTGCGCCAGTTCGTCAAAGCTGACATTGCGAAAGCCCGGGTCATTCACATCCGGCGAAATCGAGGCCGTGCGGCTGGTGGGGCCGATAGCGCCGGCCACGAAGCGCGGACGCTCGGGCGTGCTGGCCGCATCCGCAGCTTGACGCGCCAGCTTTGCCGCCGCCAGATTCAGCTCGGCGGCCAGGTCCTGCATGCCGTAGTCGGCCTGCGAAATCGTGGTGGCGTTGAAGGTATTGGTTTCGATGACATCGGCGCCAGCGGCCAGATACTGGGCGTGAATTTCACGCAGGATGTCCGGCTGGGACAAGGCCAGCAGGTCGTTGTTGCCCTTGACGTCCTGCGCCCAGTCGGCAAAACGCTGGCCGCGATAATCGGCTTCACCCAGGCCGTAGCCCTGGATCATGGTGCCCATGGCGCCGTCCATGATCAGGATACGATCAGCAAAAGCCTGGCGAATCTGGGTTTCTGAACTCATTTGAATCCGCATATCCGGATAGGCGGATGATTATGCCATAGACGCCGGATTACGACCATACGCAGCGCTCATGTATCATTGCGCGGCGCCGTGAGCGCGCCTCATCCCCCATCTGAACAGAATTCAAGGCCATGAGCACAGGTAAATGGCGCTGCCAAGTTTGTGATTTTGTCTACGACGCAGCCGAAGGCTTGCCCGAAGAGGGCATTGCACCGGGCACCGCCTGGGAAGACATCCCGGACGACTGGACCTGCCCCGACTGCGGCGCGCCCAAATCCGATTTCGACATGGTTCCGGTCGAGTAAACGGCGCCCGGGACCACAGCCTGTGAACACGGCTCAGTCCCTGGGGATGCTCAGATTGAATCTGGGCATGAGCACCGCGCAGAAAGAAGTCGACCCTTTGAGGCGGGAATCGCAGCCAATGGTTGTTCTATTGGCCGGCTTTCCAACGCAAAAGGAGCGGGTTTTGACCAGGGCGGGCATGTTCATGAATGAGCCGGGCTAGCAATGGCCCGCCGCCCCGCGAGTGAGCAAGGCGACACCCTGCAGCGCGTCCGCGCGGCAGCCTTCGCCCTGTTCGGGCGCTTCGGCCACGATGGCGTGTCCATGTTGCAGGTCGCCAAGGACGCCGGCATTACCAAGGCGGCCCTGTACTGGCACTTCGAGAGCAAGGAAGCCCTGTATCTCGACTGTCAGCTGCAGCTGTTCCGGCTATTCGAACAGCACGTGCTGGAGCGTATGCACGGCGTAAGCCGCCCGGCCGATCAGCTGCTGACCATGTTTGACGGCGTCGTGAGTTTGCTGGGCGACCCGCGGATCCGGGCCGGCATAGCCGGCTACTGGATGATCCCCAGCACCCTCAAAGGTCAGGCCGCAGCCCGCTCCCGCGAACAATTTGAACAGAATTATTCTGCGTTTCTGTCCCGGGTTATCGCCGGCGCGGTTGCCGACGGCAGCCTGCGCGCCGATGTGAACGTCGACGATCTGGCGCGCGCCGTTATGGTCGTGCAGGAAGGGATCGTCCTGCCCTTGCGTGAGGAATCGGCGCAGCGCACCCAGCGCCTGATCGATGTGATGGCCTATACCCTGCTGCGTGCCTACGCCAGCGATGAACTGGCGGATGAATTCGGGCAGCGCTTGCAGCCGCAGCCCTGAGCCACCGCCCTTAGTCCGGCCTGTACGCGGCCTGAATATCACCGCTCCACCGCGCTGGACCCAACAGCTCCTCCAGGCCCGCGACCACCAGTTCGGCGCATTGCGCTTCTTGCAGATCCGGCTGGGCGAGTTCCGGGACCAGGTCGGTGGCCGGCGCTTGGGTCAGACAGGCGCTGAATGAGCCAAAGGCGCTGCGGATCAACCAGATCTTGTCGGTTTCGCGCAGCTCCAGATGCGCCCAGCCATCACCCAGCACCTGCTGGAACTCGTCATACAGACCCGCGACGCCCGCGAATACCGCCTGCGTGGCGATTTGTTCGCCCAGTCCGGGGGAATCGTCCTGCGCCCAGCTGGTTGCTGAGCAAAGCAGCAAAGCCGCCAGGCTGATGTTGCGTATCCTGTTCATGTGCCGACTCCTGCCCCGTCATATGTTTTGAGCAGATCACGCGAGCCGTCAACGAAGCGTCAATACCCCTGCTGCTGCAAGAACGCACGATAGTGGCGGGCAGTTTCCTCGGGCCGCTCGATCATTGGTGAGTGACCGCATTTCTCCATGATCACGACCGTGGGCTGGGGCAGCTTGCGCTGCATCACCTGCGTGGTGCTGACATGAATCAGGCGATCCGTATCGCCCCAGAGCACCAGGGCCGGCTGCCGAATATCCTTCAACAGAGGCTCCAATGCCGAACTGCGGCCGCCGCCGCGCCGGTAGTCGGCAAAAATTTTGGCGTTGAAGTCCCGGTATTTCACCGCGCGCGTGGCGAAATACTGCTTGATCGCCTGCGGCATGGGTGGCGGCTCCACAAACACAAAGGCCAGCATCCGCTCGAAGTCCTCAAGGCTGTTGACCAGCAAGGGGTCGTCACCGCGGGCCAGGGCCTGAGCCATCTCGCTTTCCTGCGGGGATTGCACCCCGGAGTTATCGAAGAAAGCAATGCTCAAGACGCGTTGCGGGTTGGCATGGGCATACAGGCCCGCCAATTGGCCGCCCATGGAATTACCGACGATGTGAAAAGGCTGCTCGAGCTGCCAGGCCGCGACCAGGCCCTCCAAGCGCTCACGCTGGCTGGCCAGATCGTAGGACCAGTCCAGGTGCCGCGCAGTTTCACCAAAACCGGGCAAATCCGGGGCGATGACCCGGTAATCCGCGGTCAGATGGCTGGCAAAGCGGGTCCAGTTGTCCTTGTCTCCGGAAAAGCCGTGCAGCAGCAACACGGCCGGCCCGCTGCCGCCCACGAGATAGGGATAGGCTTCACCGTCTATGCTCACCACGGCCTGGGTCAGGCCGGCCCGCCCACGCTCGGCGTCACGCGCATAGGCCAGCACGGCCTGCGGATTGTTCTTGATCCACACCCCCACCCCGTAAAACAGGGCGCCGAACATGATGCAGATGACCAGCAGGCGTTTCATGGCCTTAACCCGGCACGAATCCGACCAGCTTCAGCCAGCTGCCGCGGTCCTGATGCGGCATGTCCAGGCAGGGTCCGACCAGGGGATCCGCCAGGGAACAGACCGCTGAGCGGGCATGTACGCGCTGAAATCTCGCCGGGTCCTCCGCGCCGTATTCATTGGCCAGCTCCACATAGGACAGTTCCAGCACGCCGGCTATGAACTGCTGGGCCGTCAGGCCCTGCAACCAGTCATGCTGCACCGGGATCGTGGATTTGCCCGGGTCGAGAATCTTGGCCAGCAGCTTGTGAAAGGTACCGGCATCATAGGGATGGTTGCCGCGGCGGCGATGCCGCGTGATGAAGTCCGCGGGGAGGACATCCGCGGTCATCAAATCCACCATGCGCTCCACCACATGACCGAAGATGGTGGCGCCCGCCGTGTCCAGCGAGCCCGGCTCGCCAGCGGCGGCCTCGATGTCGATCGCGTCGTTGTAATGCTGTCGATCCCAGGTTTTCAGCTGCGCGATCAGCGCCAGACCGTTGGCGGACACCCCGCAGCCCGATTCGCAGTTGAGCAGAGGCGCCAGCAGTGCCGCGGCCCGCGGATCGATGCGCCCGATGCGCTTGTCCATTTCCACCAGATCGGCATGGGTCAGCCCGTCGCCGTCCAGCTCGGCGCGGATCACCTGCTCCCAGTTCACATTGCGCCCGTCGGCGGCGGAAGGCTCCTGCGAGGCATCACCGCCCGTGCCATCACCCCAGCCCACGGCGGGCTTGTTGTTCCAGTTATGCAGATATCCGCGCGGAGGATTGATGCTCTTGGGCGTGTTGGCGAAACTCAGGGTATCGCAGTGGTCCTGCGAGCCATCGCCCTTCAGCGGCAGGCGCTGATCGGCGGAAGGATGACGCCAGGGATGCAGGCCCGGATGGAAGTAGGCGATGTTGCCGTCGGCGTCGGCGTACATGGTGTTTTCGTTCCAGGTCACCCGCGCCATGGCCGCGTAGAACTCGGGGAAGGTGTCGACCCGGTTCCATTCCAGCACGCCCTCGATGGTATCGGTTTCCCGCTTCCACATTGCGTACTGCACAACCCGGGCCTTGCTGCCGTCCGCGGAGCGCGCCACCACCGGACCCTGTACCGTGCGGCAAACCTCAACATCCAGTGAGCTCGAACCCGGCGCCGGCTCGGCCACGACCGGCACGCCCATGACCGCCTGCCGGTAGTTCACCGTCTCGGTGTGGCAATCCATGGTCTTGGTCTCGCCCGCATGCCGATATTGCAGGCCGTCCTCAGAGACGATATCGACGATAAAACTGTCGATGGTTTTGGACTCACCGGTGGTCAGACCCCAGACCGTGCGCTCGCCATAGCCGATGCCCACCACCGGCAGACCGGCCACCGTGGTGCCGCGCGCATCGTAGCCGCCGCCGTGCACTTCCACCTCAGCCAGCAGGGTGGGATAGGTGTAGCCCAGCTGCGGTCCGTTCACCAGCAATGTGCTGCCGTCGGCTGTGACAGCGGGGCTGGCCACCATCATGTAGGAGGCCGAAATGTGGCTGGGCCGGTGCTGCCAGGATTCCAGCGCCGCGGCCAGTTGCTCCGGCGGCACCGGCCATGTGTAGTCCTTCGGCAGAGCGGCCACAGGCAAGGCTGCGGGCGCCGGAAAGGCCCCGGTGCCCGGACCGTCCGCCAGCTCCAGGGGAATGGTGGCCGCGAAATCCGCCGCGGCCTCGAAAACCGCGTCGCGCAAATGGGCCGGCGTGGAGATATTGGTGAACTGGCGATCAGCTATGGTCACGTCGGCCCGTTGGTCGTCCAGCCACATCACATCCTTGAAGATACGCCGCCCGACGTCCTTGCCGTGCTGCGCCTCCAGTTCACGCAATGCCTGGACATTGGCCATCTCGTCGCCGCCGGCCGCGGCCACGAAGCGGGTCATCAGCACACCCAGGGCCAGCACATCGATCGCGCTGATGTGTTGCGGCGCGTAGTTGAGCGCGACGAACTCCTGGGGCAGATCGGGGGACACCAGGGGAATCGCGTTGACCTCGTCTATCCAGGCATTGATACCGGCCACATGGGCGTCCAGCGCACGTTTGGGGGCCTCCGAAAGCCGGTCGAACATCGCCTGATACTCGGCTTCGGTGTAGGTCAATACGCGGGTCTGCACGTCGGCCGGGACCGAGCCCGACCCCAAAACTTCCGCGGCGGTCCCGCGCGCCTGACGCACCGCCTGATCGATCAGGAACAAGCGATCCTGGGCCAGCGCATAACCCGCGCCGTACCACACGCCATAGTCCGTTTCGGCATGCACCACCGGCACCCCAAAGGGATCGCGGTAGACCCGCACGCTGTCGGCGACCGGATCGGTCAACTCCAGGATCAGCGCGGGCTCCAGGTCCGATGTATCCAGAAACTCGCCCGGCTTGAACTCCGAACGCCAGTACATCAAACGCTGGTCGTCGATATGCGGACCGTAGGTTTCGGGCGCCTGACCGGGCACGATGCAGCTGCCCGCGGACTCGGGGCAAGCGAGCGCCGAGGGAAAGTGCCCGCTTTGGCCTGGCGGCATGATGCTCTGGATGCGCATATCGATATTGGCGGCCAGATTCACCGGCCGGACCGTCGGCTCCGGCGGAGCTGCCGGCTGCGCCAGGCATTGCAGGCTTCCAGCCGGACCGGGCGGCGTGACGGTGCCGCCCCCAACGATGGGCTTGGAGTTGCCACAAGCCGCAACCAGCAGCAACGCACCAGCGCTGCCCAGCCACCGAATCAGACTGTTACCCATAGGTATTCCCTTGTGCCGACTACGCGGTTTTGATCTCCAGACCGCGGAGTGTAGCCAAGTTGGCCGCACGCTACTTGAGCCGTCCGGCCCGCTGCTGCATGCTCCCGCGCCTGGACTCCACTTGCGAATATGAAGATGCCCAAAGCAGCCGAATTGCGCGCCGGCATGGTTGTCGAAATCGATGGCCAGCCCTATATCGTGCGCCAGGTTCAGGCCCACAACCCGACGGCCCGTGGGGCCACCACCCTGTACAAGACCCGCCTCAATCACGCGCGCACGGGCCAGAAAACCGACCACAGCTTCAAAGGCGACGAATACCTGCCGGATGTGGATTTTCGCCGGCGCGCCGTGCAATACCTGTACGCCGATGGCGACGAACACACCTTCATGGATACCCAGGATTACAGCCAGTTCGCCCTGGGTGCGGATCAACTCGAAGATGTGCTGCCTTTCCTGACTGACAATGCCGAAGGCTTCACCGCGCTGATCGTTGAAGACGCCTGCGTGGGCATCGAAGCACCCGGCACGGTGGAAATGGAAATCATCGAAACCCCGCCCGCCATGAAAGGTTCCTCACAGAGCGCGCGCAGCAAGACCGCGAAGCTGGCCTCGGGCCTGGAGATTCAGGTGCCGGAATACCTGGCCGAGGGGGAACGGATCAGGGTCAATACCCAGACCCGTGAGTTCGTGTCCCGCGCGTGAGCGCATTTGTCCTGCATCCGCGCCTGGCGGCCGATTGCCTGCCGGTCGGTGATCTCGAGCTTTGCCAGGTGCTGCTGATGAACGACAGCCGCTATCCCTGGCTGATCCTGGTGCCACGGGTCGCGGACATTCGCGAGGTGTTCGAGCTGACGAGCGCCGCGCAGGCCCAGCTGTGGCGCGAAGTCACCGCAACCGGACAGAACCTGCTGGCCGCCAGCGGCAGCACAAAACTCAATATCGGCGCGCTGGGCAATCTGGTGCCGCAACTGCATGTGCATGTGATTGGTCGCCGCGCGGATGATGCGGCCTGGCCGGCTCCGGTCTGGGGACTGGGTGTAGCGACCGGCTACCCCGAACCGCGGTCCGAGGCTCAGGCATGGGCTGCAAAATTGGGAATCAAGCCCGCCTGACGGCGTGGCAGCGCGTGTCCAGCTGCAGGGCCACGGCCAGCCAGATCAACACCGGCGCCGCGAAGGCTGCGGTTGCCAGCGGGAAACTCCAGAACTCCAGGCCGGCCGCCAGACTCAAATCCAGCGCCGTGGTGGCCGCGAGCAAGGCCAGGACCAGGCTGATCAGCACCACCGGCGCCGAGCACCATGCGGCCAAACGTTGCGCGTTGTGGCGAATTGGGGACAGGCGTTGAACTGAATTCATGGTCGTACTCCGGTGAGGGCTAAATCCTGACTTAGCCCACCGCAAGAAATTGTTAATGCTCCAACTGATTGTTTTTATGGAAGAAAATAACTCCACCTCGAAACAATGCTCATAAGTCGTTGATTTTGCGGAGATTTGGGAAGCACTCCCGGGCAATGGCAAAATGCGCGCCCCAAGCTCCCGCGTTTCCGGCCGCCGCAAGCAGCCCGAAATTCGCACCACACTGGAATACGCCCCATGAGCAAGCCACAGTCCGCCGGCGCCCGGTTCCGCGCCGCCCAGCGCGCAGAACAGCCGCTGCAGGTGATCGGTGCGATCAATGCCAATCACGCGCTGCTCGCGCAGCGGGCGGGTTTCAAGGCGATCTATCTCTCCGGCGGTGGCGTGGCCGCAGGCTCGCTGGGCCTGCCCGACCTGGGCATTTCCGGACTTGAAGATGTATTGGTTGATGTGCGGCGCATTACGGATGTCTGTGAAACCCCCTTGCTGGTTGACGTGGACACCGGCTTTGGCAGCTCCTTCTTCAATGTGGCGCGCACCACCAGATCTCTGATCAAGGCCGGCGCTGGCGCCATGCATATCGAAGATCAGGTGGGCGCCAAGCGCTGTGGCCATCGGCCCAACAAGGAAATTGTCAGTCAGGGCGAAATGGTGGATCGCATCCGCGCGGCGGTGGACGCCCGTACCGATGAGGATTTCGTGATCATGGCGCGCACCGATGCGCTGGCCGTCGAGGGCCTGGACAGCGCCATAGAGCGCGCGGTGGCCTGCGTGGAAGCCGGCGCCGACATGATCTTCCCGGAAGCCATGACGGAGCTGGGCATGTACAAGCAATTCGCCGCGGCGGTGGGCGTGCCGGTGCTGGCCAATATCACCGAATTCGGCGCCACGCCCCTGTTCACCGTGGACGAACTGCGCGATGCCGATGTCGGTCTGGTGCTGTATCCCCTGTCGGCTTTCCGCGCGATGAACAAGGCCGCCGAGAACGTCTATCAGGCCGTGCGCCGTGATGGCACGCAAAAGAACGTGATCGACACCATGCAGACGCGCATGGAGCTGTACGATTCCATCAACTATCACGCCTACGAACAGAAGCTGGATGCGGTTTTCGCTGAAGGCAAGAAATAACCCGAGCGCTGACTGGAGCCTTGCAGTTCGGCGGGCAGACCGTCGGCGACCCGGACGGTCGCCGTCCGAGCGATACAGGACGTACTTGAGCGCGTCTGCCCGGTGAGTTGCAAGGCGCCTCGCGCCAACCGATTGAGAACTAAATGATGAACACCGCATACCGCAAACCCCTCCCTGGCACGCAGCTGGATTATTTCGACACCGCCGCTGCGGTTGACGCCATTGCGCCCGGCGCATACGCCAAGCTGCCCTACACCTCCCGCGTCCACGCGGAAAATCTGGTGCGGCGCTGCGACCCGGAGATATTGACCGCCTGCCTGACGCAGCTGATCGAGCGCAGGCGCGACCTGGATTTCCCCTGGTTTCCCGCCCGGGTGGTCTGCCATGACATTCTGGGCCAGACCGCC
>JBFIIN010000016.1:0-18289 GCA_041601225.1 Oceanococcus sp. | reverse complement strand
GGTGATCCGTTTGGTGGAGGACGACCGCGAGGTTTCAGAGTCCCGATCCCGGCGCACCATCGAAGAAATCGTGGTCACGGCGCAGAAGACCGAGCAGACCTTGCGCGAAGTGCCGGTGGCGGTGAGCGTCGTCAGCGGCGAACAGCTGCGACAGTCGGGGGTGTTCGGTCCCGAAGGGATAGAGAACTTCGTACCGAATGTGGAGCTTGATGCGGACGCGCAGGCTCCGACGATAGGAATTCGCGGATTCAGTACCGACTCATTCAATGTCGGCCTGGAACCCTCGGTCGGTATCATCGTGGACGAGATTCCGCTGGGGCGCAGCGAATTCATCCCGGACGGGCTCTTTGACATCAGCCGGGTTGAAGTCCTGCGCGGTCCTCAGGGAACCCTGTTCGGCAAGAACACGATCGCCGGTGTGCTGATTTTCGGTACTGGGGAACCGGACGTGGAGTTCGGTGGCAATCTGGTCCTGACGGCGGGACAGGATGATGAACTGCGCGGCGAAGGCGCGCTCAACCTGCCGCTGGGCGAACTTGCGCTCAGCCGGATGGCCCTGGTGGCCTGGAATGATCCCGGCGAGGTTTACAACAGTTTCCTGGGTCGCGATGAACTCGAATCGGAGCAGCTGGCCGGCAGAGTCAAGTTGACCGTTGATCCCGGGGACCGCCTGCGCCTGAAGTTCGGGGTACAGGTCTCCGATACGAGAACCAATTACTCCGGCTGGCAGTTGTACGATGTGGATAGCGACGCAATGGAATATGCCCGGACCAAGGACCCGGATACCGAAGACAATCCCTTTGACGCTCACACCAGTTTTGACTTGCCAGGGTACGTTCATCGACAGTCCGATCTCGTTCATGCTTTGGCCGACTTCGATCTCAGCGACCAGCTCAGCGTGATGGGTATTGCCGGCCATGCGGACGTGGAGCTGGACATCCTGATGGATTTCGATGTCAGCGCCGCGGACCTGGTCAACGTCAGCGCACTGTTTGAATACGATCAGGATTCGGTCGAATTGCGGACCAGCGGATTCTTCATGCCCTGGGATCAGACTGTGGAGTTTGTCGGCGGCTTGTTCGGATTTCAGTCCGATATGGGTATTACGGTCGATGTTGCGCTCGGGGAGGACATCATCGATTTCGGTCTGACGCCGGCCGGCATGGAGGCGCTGGATGGCCCGGGCCTGAGTCCGCTGGGACCGCCATTGAACACCTTGCCCGTGCCCGCCGCAGATTTGAATGATGGGGTGCATCAGGTGTTCACCCAGGACGCACAATCCATCGCTGCATTCGGCCAGCTCACCTGGTCCCTTACCGAACATTTTGCAGTGATTGCCGGCCTGCGCCTGGGACAGGAAAGCAAGGACGCGCTGCTGACTGTGACCAGCCGCGGGCCGGGCATTACGGCGGCAATTCTGGAGGCCGAGGATTTCAGTCGCAGCCTGAGCCGGCGTGAAAGTGAGGTTTCACCAAAACTGGGGGTACGTTACGAGTTTGACGAGGACCTGTCGGGTTATTTGAGCTGGACTCGTGGTTTCAAGGGTGGCGGATTCAATGCCATATCCTTCAAGGATCAGGACGACCCGTCCCGGCCACCAACCGCGCCGGAAGGCGCCCCGCTCGAGTTCGATCCCGAACGGGGCGACAACTACGAACTGGGTTTCAAGATGCGGCTTTCAGGTGGCGCGATGGCGCTCAACGCGAACGTCTATCACACCGATGTCAGCAACATGCAGGTCGTAAATTTCAATGGCATCACCTTTGATGTCTTCAATGCCGCCCAGGCCAGGCTGCAGGGAATTGAAACGGATCTGACCTGGCTCACGCCCTGGGAGTGGCTGTCGATCAATGCCGCCTTCGCCCTGTCCACGGCCCGGTATACCCGCTATGCCAATGCGCCGGCGCCGGCCGGGCAGGGCGATGAAAATGGCGAGCAGGACCTGAGTGGACGGACCCTGCCCAAGGCTCCCAAGATTACGGCCTCGTTGAATCCCGCGGTCAGCCTGCCCTTGGGGAAAAGGCTGGGCCTGAAATTCGCCGTCGATGTCAGCCATCGCGGCGATCAGTATCTGGAACTCGACCTGGATCCGCATTCGCGTCAGCGGGCCTATACACTGATCGGCGCCCGCATCGGCTTGGGGCCGGAAGACGGCCCCTGGGGCCTGATGTTGCGCGGCGAGAACCTCAGCAAGGTCAAAGCGCTGAGCTTCGTCGCGGACCATAATCTGTATGCGAATTCCTATTTCGCGGCGCAGATTCCGCTCCGCAGTTTCTCATTATCCCTCAGTTACGATTGGTAAGCCGGACGAACTAACCGATAATCACAGGATTGCCAGTTCATGCCTTGCCGTCGGGTGGCCAGGCGCAGCCACGCTCGACAGGACCTGGGGCCGGGCCAGCTGGACATAGGGCTTGCGAACACACGCGACACAAATGGAGACAAAGCATGGGCCAACAGCCGACCATCACCTATACACTCACCGACGAAGCCCCGATGTTGGCCACCGCAGCGTTTCTGCCGATCCTGCGAACCTTTACCGAGCCGGCCGGAGTCGAGGTGACCACCAGTGACATTTCGCTGGCCGCCCGTATTTTGGCCGAGTTTCCCGAGTATCTGAGCGAGGAACAACGGGTGCCGGACAATCTGGCGGCACTCGGAAAGCTGACCCAGGATCCTTCGGCCAATATCATCAAGCTTCCCAATATCAGTGCCGCCGTGCAACAGCTCATCAGCGCCATCGAGGAGCTGCAGAGTCAGGGTTGCGCCATACCCCACTACCCGACCGAAGTGGAAAGTGATGCGGACAAGGCCCTCCGCCAGCGCTATTCCAAATGTCTGGGCAGCTCGGTCAATCCGGTCCTGCGCGAAGGCAATTCGGATCGTCGCGCGCCCAAGGCTGTCAAGGAGTACGCGCGCAAGAATCCGCATCCCATGGCGGAATGGAGCATGGCCTCCCGCACCCATGTAGCCCATATGACGTACGGTGATTTTTATCACGGTGAAAAATCGATGACCCTGGACCGCCCCCGCAAGGTACGCATGGAACTGGTCACCGCCGATGGTCAGGCGATCGTGCTCAAGCCGGAAGTTGCGTTGCAGGACGGCGAGATCATCGACAGCATGTTCATGAGCAAGAAGGCCCTGCTGGAATTCTATGAAAACCAGATGGAGGACGCGCGCAAGACGGGCATGATGTTTTCGCTGCATGTCAAGGCCACGATGATGAAAGTGTCGCATCCCATCGTGTTCGGCCACGCAGTTCGCGTGTTCTACAAGGAGGCTTTCAAGAAGCACAAGTTCTGGTTTGATGAACTCGGTGTCAATGTCAACAACGGCCTGGTTGATCTGTATACCAAGCTCGAGGCGCTGCCAGGTTCTTTGCGCGACGAAATCCGCGAAGACATGCACGCCTGCCATGAACATCGCCCGGAGCTGGCGATGGTCGATTCGGCCAAGGGGATCTCGAATCTTCACGCGCCCAACGATGTCATTGTCGATGCGTCCATGCCGGCGATGATCCGGGCCGGGGGCAAAATGTGGGGAGCCGACGGCCGCCCGAAGGACACCAAGGCGGTGATTCCGGAAAGCACCTTTGCGCGGATTTATCAGGAGATCATCAACTTCTGCAAAACCAACGGTGCCTTTGACCCCACAACCATGGGCACCGTGCCGAACGTGGGCCTGATGGCCCAACAGGCCGAAGAATACGGTTCACACGACAAGACTTTCGAAGTCGAACAGGCTGGGGAAGCGCGCATCGTTGACAACGAAAGCGGTGAAGTCCTGCTGGTTCAGCAAGTCGAGGCCGGCGACATCTGGCGCATGTGCCAGGTCAAGGACGCGCCGATCCGGGACTGGGTCAAGCTGGCCGTGACCCGCGCGCGCAACTCGGGCATGCCCGCCCTGTTCTGGCTGGATCCCTATCGTCCGCACGAGAACGAGTTGATCAAAAAGGTCGAAAAGTACCTGCAGGATCACGACACCAGCGGCCTGGACATCCAGATCATGTCGCAGGTGCGAGCCATGCGTTACACCCTGGAGCGCTGCATCCGCGGCATGGACACGATTTCCGTCACCGGCAATATTCTGCGTGATTACCTTACGGACCTGTTTCCGATCATGGAGCTTGGAACCAGCGCGAAGATGCTGTCCATTGTGCCGCTGATGGCTGGCGGTGGGCTGTATGAAACCGGCGCCGGAGGCTCGGCGCCCAAGCACGTGCAGCAACTGGTGGAGGAGAACCATCTGCGCTGGGATTCGCTGGGCGAATTTCTGGCGCTGGCCGCAAGCCTGGAAGATCTGGGCATCAAGACCAGCAATCCGCGCATCAAGCTGCTCGCCCGGGCCCTGGACGAAGCGACCGGCCAACTCCTGGACAACGGCAAAACCCCGTCCCGCCGCACGGGCGAACTCGATAATCGCGGCAGTCAGTTCTATCTGGCGCTGTACTGGGCGCAGGGGCTGGCCAGCCAGGATGAGGATGCGGAGCTTAAAGAACGGTTCGGGCCCCTGGCCAGGGCGTTGGCCGACAACGAGCAGAAGATCGTCGATGAACTGACCGAGGTGCAGGGCAAGCCGGTGGATATTGGTGGTTACTTCAAACCCGCACCTGACAAGCTGCTTGCCGTAATGCGTCCCAGCCAGACTCTGAACGCGATCTTGGCTGGCGCGGGTGCGTGAGATCAGGGCGACTCCAGTCGGCCGAGGGGGTCTACCGCATAACGGGACAGCAATTTGGTCCGCGCAGCGACGGCAAGACGGCGCTGGTAGCCGGCGCATCAAGTGGAATCGGCAAGGAACTGGTGAAAATTCACGCTGCGGCCGGGGGCAATCTGGTCATCGTTGCGCGTGACGCTGACAAACTGGCGGCACTCAAGCAAGAACTGGAAGATCAGCACGGGGCCCAGGTCCTGAGCATGGCCATGGACCTGGGCCAGGCGTCTGTGCCTCGGGAAATCTATGCCGAAGTTCAAGAGGCCGGGATTGCGGCCGACCATCTGATCAACAATGCGGGTTTGGGTGGCCGCGGAAGATTTCACGAGCGCGCGTGGGAGGACGATCTGGCCATGATCGATCTGATATCACGGCGCTTACGGCCTTGACCCGTTTGTTCCTGCCCGGTTTGGTGCAGCGCAATAGCGGCCGAATTCTCAATGTGTCGCCCACTGCAAGTCTACTACCCGGCCCGCTGCAGGCGGTCTGCTACGCGACCAAGGCCTTCAGCAACGCGATCGCCGAGGAACCGCATGATACGCAGATCACGGTGACTGCTTTGCTTCCCGGCGCCACGGAAACCGGCTTTGCCCAGGTGTCGGGTATGGACAACACCGACTTGTTCAGAAAAACAGTCGGCGCTTACGAAGTCGCTCAGGCGGGATACGACGGCATGCTGGCCGGCCGGCTGAATGTCATCTTGGGCGTCACGCTGGCGCAGCGCGTCCAGTTGGCGCTGATTCCCCTGGCGCCGAAAAAGATGCGACTCAGGCAGAGCCGCGAAATGCAGGAAGTTTGAAGCGCGGCGACGCGTCGGCGGTCCGCACGCGCGTGCCCATCCACCCTACAGCCAGCCCAGGAGAAACCCATGAGCCCCGATATCAGTCTCGGAAACTGGTTCTATCAACGAGCGCAGCGCACGCCGCAGCGCAAAGCCCTGAGCTTCGAAGGACAAACCTGGACCTTCGGCGAGTTTCAGCAGCGTATTGATCGTCTGGCCGCAGTGCTGCGAGAGCACGGTGTCTGTCGCGGCGACCGGGTCGGTTTTCTGGGCCTGAATCAGCCGGAATTTTTCGAGACTCTGTTTGCTAGTGCGCGCCTGGGGGCCATTTTTGTACCGCTAAATTTTCGGCTGACTGGACCAGAACTGGACTACATCATTGGCGATGCGGGGATACATACCCTGATCGTGGATGAGCCCCACCGGCCGGTGATAGACGGCGTGCGCGCCCAGCTACGCTGCCGGAATTACTGGTCCGCCGACGGTCCGGCCGCGGGCTGGCTCAGGCTCAGTGACCTGGCTGCCGACGGTGCGGCCCTCGCCGGAGGTGAGCGCTTGGCGGACGATGAGGTGGCGGTGATCATGTATACCAGCGGGACGACGGGGCGGCCCAAAGGGGCCATGCTGACCCATGCCAACATCTGGTGGAACAATATCAACACCCTGCACACGGCCGACATCGTCGAAGATGACGTGTCGCTGGTGGTTGCCCCGCTGTTTCACATCGGTGGTTTAAATGTAACCACCTTGCTGACCTGGCAGAAGGGGGGGCATGTCATCCTGCATCGCGCTTTCGACCCGGGCGCCTTCCTGGCGGCCATAGCCGAACATCGGGTGAGCACCAGCTTCGCAGTACCGGCCATGCTCCTGTTTGCCAGCCAGCATCCGGCATTTGATGCGGCCGATTTGAGCAGCCTGCGCCTGATACTGTGCGGCGGCGCGCCGGTGCCCGAACCCTTGATGAAACTGTGGAACGCACGGGGCGTACCGATCAATCAAGGTTATGGACTGACCGAAACCGCGCCCCTGCTGACCTTCCTGAGTCCAGAATTCGGACTGAGCAAGCTGGGGTCGGCGGGTTGCGCGCCCCTGTTCACCGAATTGAAAGTGATCAATGACAATGGGGCGACCCTTGACGAGCCCGGCGCGAAAGGCGAGGTCTGCGCCAAAGGCCCCAACATCATGAAGGGTTACTGGAACAAGCCGGAGGCCACCGCCAAGGCCATAGATCCGGAAGGCTGGTTTCATACCGGCGATGTGGGCTTTTTTGATCCTGACGGCTTTCTGTACATTGCCGACCGGGTCAAGGACATGGTCATTTCTGGCGGCGAGAATGTTTATCCCGCCGAGGTCGAAAGTGCCCTTTACGATCATCCCGCAATTGCCGAGGTGGCCGTCATCGGCATGCCGGACGAGAAGTGGGGCGAAGCCGTGGTTGCCATCATCGCCCTCAATGAAGGTCACGCACTGGAACTCGAAGAGCTGCGCGCTTTCGCGAGCGAGAAGCTGGCCCGTTATAAGGTGCCTAGCCGCCTGGAGTTCGTGGACGCATTGCCCCGCAATCCGGCCGGCAAGGTGCTGAAATTCGAGCTGCGCAGCAGGCTTGAGGCGACCTAAATCTCCACCAGCCGCGCGACCGCCAACAATTTTGAGGACAGGGTCAGGTTCTCCTGCCGTGCCGCCATGATATTGATTTCAAAGCGCAGCCGTCGGTCGTCGAGATAGAAGCGAATGACGCCGCCGGGTACGGCGGCTTCGTTTTCGTGCACGCTCAGGATATTCAGGCCCTGGATGTGGGCGAGGGCCAGGCCGAGCTCGTTGGGCATGAGTTTGCCCAGGTAGGCAATGTGACAGCCGAACAGCTGCTCCTGGGCACTCACCTCGCGCACTGCGATGTGGCGCTGCGCGGCCTTCTTGTCAGCCACTATGGCCCGCAGGGTGGTCGCAAAATCCGGGGCATCCCAGATGCAAAGCTGCAGCGGCACGCCGGGCTCGGCGAGTCGGACCTCCGGCCACTGTACGAAGCGGGCAAAGTTGAACAGGAAGGCGGCCTTGACCTGGTTTTCCAGAGTTCCGGGAAGTTTCCCCTGTACCGGCGCTGAACCGAACAGGAAGGCCAGTACACACAAGCCTGACGCGGAGAGTCGCAATGCATGGTGGCGAATGGACGCGGACATGGGCTTGTTCACCGCAGTTTCCAGACCAACTCCAGAGCGACGCTTCGTTCAAACTCGGCTCGCCGATCCGGCATATTGGCTTCGCCATGTTGGGCGTGCAGCAGGTTGTCGCCGATCAGCGCAATTTCCAGGTTCTTGTGCAGTAACCAGCCGGCCCGCACGGTGAGCTCGGTGTAAGAGGGCACTGCATTGAATTTCAATCTGGACTGGTGGCGGACATAGGTGTCAATGGCCCAGCGCGGACTAGGTGACCAGGCCAGGTTCAGCCCGGCCTGGTGTGTTGCGTCTCCACCTTCGATTTCGGAGGCCGTGCTGGTGTCGGTGCTGCCGGCTTTCGGGTTCATGTCATGTTGTATATAGGCGTAGTGCCCGCGCACCAGCAGCCACACGGAGGGGCGCCACAGCACACTCAGTTCGGCGCCATGGGTGTCGCCTTCGATCTTGTTGTCAACCAATTCAAAGGGTGAACCGGCGATGGATTCTGCGCTTTGCACGCGATCCCACCTGCTGTAGTACAGGGCCAGATCGGCGGACCAGCTGCTCTGGCTCCACCAACGCAGACCCCATTCATAGGTCAGGGCGACCTCGGAATCGAAGTCGGGATTGCCGATGCGGAAATTGGCTCCAGCCTGGTCGCACAGGCCGCGTTCAACCAGAGTTTCCGAGCAGAAGATAGCCACGTTGTTGCTGAGCCGGTTGGGTGTGCGTACCGCGCGGGACAGCGCGCTCCAGGTGAAACCACGCTCGCCAATCGGATGGCCGACCCGGATGCTTGGCTGAATCTCGAATCCGGTGAAGTCGTTGTGCTCGAGCTTGCTCCCCAGGGTGATGTTGAGCCGGGTGCCGGGCACCGTGAACTGGTCCTGAACGAAACCGCCCCAGGTTGTCAGCGTTCGCGATGGGGGTTCAAAGATCACTACCGCGCGGCGGAAGTCCGCCGTATGGTCCTGGGTCCGGCGATAGGACGCGCCGTATACCATATTGTGACTCTGGCCGAGGGCCAGATTGTGCTGGGCCTCCACATTCCAGGTCAGCCGGTCCTCGATGAAAATCTGTGGGATGTCACGAGTGTATTGATCAATATAGGTCCCCAGACTGACTTGATCACCGTTCGCCAGGCTGCGGGTCCACATTGCGCCAATGTTGCCGCCATTGAGATCGGTTTCCGCCGGGTTGAGGAGCAGGTCTTCATCCGTTTTGTGAGCGCTGTAGACATCTCCGGTAAACCGGTAGCTGTCGCGGTCGTTGGGATTCCAGTCCGCGCGCAGGCCGGCCTGGGTTTTGCGCATGCCATCAATCTGATCCTCGCCATCGGCAAAGGCGGAGGAATCCAGGGTCCGGTCCATTGCATAGGCGCGGACGTGCGCGGCGCGGCCCAGGGCGTGTCCGGAACGCAGTGCCGAGAAATGACGCTCTTCGTTGCCCGCGGAGCCGACTATGTTGGTGCCCAGGGTGTCCTTGCTAGATTTGGTCACGATGTTGATTACGCCGTTGACGGCATTGGCCCCCCATAAGGCTGCCCCCGGTCCACGGATGACTTCTATGTGCTCAATGTCTGGCATATAGGTGTCGAGTACGTCCCAGAACACTTCTGAAAACAACGGGGTATACACGCTTCGGCCATCCAGCAGCACCTGCAGTTTGTCAGCCGCAGCGTTGAAGCCGCGGGATGAAACACTGTAGTTCTCCGCCGAAGTCCGGCTCACCTGCAGGCCCGGTACGCGGCGCAGGGCTTCAGCGATGCTGCGGGCTCCGCTGCGGCGAATTTCTTCGCCGGTCAGCACGAATATCGCTGCGGCAGCCGTGTTCAAGGGTTCGGCGCGCTTGGAAACCGATGTCACCTCAATGGACATCAAATCCTGCAGCGACAATTCGGTAAGGTCTCCGGCCAGCGCGGCACTGGCCAGAAGATCACTGGATCGAGCGGCAAAGGAAAGGCAGCAACTGACCACCAGCAACAAGAGTGGTGGCAGAAGTCGCCGGCCTCTGCGGTCCTGGGCGGAGTCGTCTGGCATTCGTCTTCTCCGAAGGCGCGAGAGCGTACCCGAGCAGCCTGCGGCGCGCAGTGTGAGGGAAATGTAAGGGCTTGTGCAGTTTGGCGAAAATTTCACGGGGTATTACCTATAAGGTTCGAAAGCTCCGCCATGTGGGGCGATCGGGTCACGAGCTCCAGTCAATGAATGCGAAGCTGCGCCACTGGTTATGGAATCTGTCAATTCGTCGCAAGCTTACTGCGGCGATCGTCGGTACCAGTGCGGTCGTGGTGCTCGTCCTGGCGGTGTTTGTCTCCGGTTACAAGTTCTACGACGACCGGCGAGCTATGCTGACGGATCTGTCCACCCTGGCCGATGTCGTTGCGGCAACCAGTACCGCCGCGATCAGTTTTGGCGACCCGCATACCGCCCGCGAAATCCTGCAGGCTCTGAATCTGCGGCCGGCGATTCTGGTGGCGTGCGTGTATTCGAAAATTTCCGCTCACCCCGGGGTGTTTGCGGCTTATGAACGAGATCAGCGACACCATGCCTGTCCCGATCAGCCGCAGGAGGTCGGAGCCAGCTACCGATTCGGCCAGTTCAGCGCCGTATCCAATATCAGTCTGGACGGCGACGCGATTGGCCGGCTGTATTTGGCACAGAGCGACCGGGAAATCTGGTTGGCGCTGCGGGTCTATCTGCTGGTGCTGGGCGGCGTTCTGCTGCTGAGCATCGGCATTGCCGCCGGATTGTCGCGGGTGATGCAGCATTTTGTGGCAAGGCCGATCCTGTCTCTGGCCCAAACCGCGGAGCGGATATCGCAAACCGAAAACTATGCAATCCGTGCGCCGGAATTCGGTCAGGATGAGGTGGGCCACCTGATCCGAAGTTTCAATGGCATGCTTGCGCAGATCGCGGCTGCCGAACAGAACTTGCATCGACTCAATGGCGATCTGCAAGCCGAGATCGCCGAGCGCTCACGGGCAAATGAGGAACTGCGGGAGACCTTACAGCAGCTGCGCAATACCCAGGAACAGCTGATTCAAACCGAAAAGATGGCTTCTCTGGGGGCTCTTGTCGCGGGCGTCGCGCACGAGATCAATACGCCGATCGGAATTGGCGTTACCGCGGCATCAACCTTGCAGGGCAAAGTCGAGGAATTGCGCCATGATTTCGAGAATCAGACACTTACGAGCAGCGGCCTGCGACGATTTCTGGAGCTCACGGAGCAATCCACTGGAATGATATTGGGCAACCTGGAGCGCTCCGCTGTGCTGATTCAAAGTTTCAAGCAGGTCGCGGTGGACCAGTCCAATCCGGACCACCGCCGATTTGAGGTTGCAGCCTATCTGGAAGAAGTTCTCAGCAGTCTAAGGCCGCGTTTGAGGAAAACCGGCGTTGAGGTCCAGGTGGATTGTCCGCCCGCTCTGGAGATCGATAGTTACCCCGGGGCAATTTCGCAGATTGTGACAAATCTGGTGATCAACTCTCTGGTGCATGGTTATGCCGATAACTCTGCCGGACAGGTGAGCATTCAGGTGCGCCCGAACGGCAAGGGCATGGAAATTACTTATCGCGACGATGGGCGTGGCATTGCTGCGGAAAACTTGCCACATATTTTCGATCCCTTTTTTACCACCGCACGGGGTGCCGGGGGCAGCGGCCTGGGTTTGCACATTGTTTACAACCTCGTTACGCAGCAGCTCGGCGGCCGCATTGTGGCCCACAGCGCGCCGGGCGCCGGCGCGGAATTTGTCTTCACAGTCGCTGACATGGATTTGATCGATGAACAACACAGATGACCGTCTGATTCTGGCGCCCGATGGCGATGAAGCCGTGGCTGACACGCAGCCACACAAATACTGGAAGCTATTGATCGTCGACGATGAAAAAGAAGTCCACGAAGTCACGCGCATGGCGTTGTCGGATTTTGAATTTCGTGGCCGAAAGCTGGAGTTTCTTAGCGCCTACTCGGGCGCCGAGGCCAAAAAACTGGTCGCGGAGCATGACGATATCGCCCTGATTCTGCTCGATGTCGTCATGGAAACCGATCATGCGGGTCTGGAGGTGGCCAGGTTCATCCGCGGAGATCTGCAGAACAGCTTCGTCAGAATCATTCTGCGCACCGGACAACCGGGCCAGGCACCTGAACATGCGGTGATCACGCAATATGATATCAACGATTACAAGCAGAAGACCGATCTGACGCGGCATAAGTTGTTTACCGCGGTCTATACCAGTATTTCTTCCTATCGCGACCTGATCGCCCTGGATCTCAACCGACGCGGCCTGGAAAAGGTCATCGACGCCTCGGCGCGCCTGTTTGACGTGGAATCCCTTGCGCGCTTCACTGATGGAGTGCTCGAACAACTGACCGCGCTGCTCTATCTGGATCAGGATGCACTGATCGTGCGGGCCTCGGCCATGGCCGCCCACCACAATGATGGCGTTTGCGAGATCGTCGCCGCAACGGGGCAGTTCAAAGTTTGCGTTGGCCAGTCTCTGTTCGAATGTGTTGGTCCGGACGTGTGCACACGGATTGATGATGCGCTGCAGCGACATGCCAGCGTGCAGAGCGAAACTTACTACGCGGGATTCCATCAGTCTGCTGACGGTCATACCCACATCCTGTATGTGTCCGGCGAAGCGCCCCTGGCCATCCCCAATTGCGCGCTAATTGATCTGTTTGTCCGCAATGTGTCGCTTGCCTATGAACATGTCTGGATGCGGGAAACGATCAGCAAACATGGCACTGAAGGCAAAGGCGTATGGGATACTTAGGCACGCCGCGGACTGCCATTCGGCTGCCAGATCCGGCGGCGGAACTTGCCGGTATGCGGCATTGGATGTCCGAGAACTGGAGTCGTGTGTGGCGGGCGCCGGGCTGCATATACGGCCGCAGCCAGTACTGCCGTTGCGCTAAAGCCCGGCCTGGGCCCGTCCGGAGCAGGCCAGAATCGGACAGAGCTACGGCTCCTCGTGGACGGGGACACCACTTTCCAGCGCATCCGCTGCCGGCAAGCGCAGCCCGCGGGCCCGCACAGCTGGCCGGATCATGAATCGAACCCGCAGGGGCGCGCATCTGAACTGATGGCGTCGGGCGTGCTGTTGGCCGCGGCCACCGTGGTGCCGACCAAATCTGCGCAGACTTCGCTGGAGGTGGCGCCGACGCACAGGGTCGTGGCCTGGGCGTGGCAGGGCGCGGCGATGTGCCGGACCTGCACCACCTCGCCATTTTTCACGCACAGCCCGGTCGCGTTGGTCCAGCCGGGGCCGTCGCTGATGCGGAACGGGTGAGCGCTGCCGACGCCGCTATCCGCTACGGCCAGCGGTCATTGTATGTGGCATTTACCACATCAGGGCCAGATGCTGGCGATGTCGATGGCCTGGTCCGCATGGAATCTGGCGCGGTGGCCTGGGAATACGCTGCGATTTTCGGCCTGTGGCCGGGCCGAAACCAGGCGTGGTCTCTATTCCGCTCCGGCGGCGTGTGGCACTTCCACGGTTTCTATGCTCTTGAGGATCACCTTGACCCCGATTTGCGCACCGCGAATGTCGCGCAGCAGCTTCACGGTTTCCCAATCCACGCTTTCGATCAGGCCTTCCATCTGGCGACCATCCTTGAGCGTCAACCGAACCCTGTGCTGGACGCGGGTGGGTAGCTGATTGACGCTGATGCGCTTGTAAGCCGGCGTTTCGATGGGCTGTGTGGTCTCGGTGCTTGCGGCGTCAGGTTCTGGTTCGGTAGCCGGGGCCGTGGCTTGCCCATGCATCTCAGCCCAGGGACGCGCGCCACCGGAGACCAGTTCGTCGAGGGCGACCAATCGGCAATGTTCGGGGATATCTTCCCTGGCCGCATGCTTGTGGCAGCGATCAAAGGCGAGGCGGGCGGCCATTTCCGCGGAGTCCTGTGCAACGGCGCTGCCATAAACCCAGGCCTTGTCGGGGTCGCCGGCATAGACCAGGGCCTTGTGGCCGGCCGCGGCGCTATAGCTTGCCAAGGGCTCCACCAGCCGCCAGTCGGGCAGATCCCGTGCGGCCAGCGTCGAAGCCTGGTATTGCACCTTGTCCCAGTCAAAGCTGTGAAAGCTGAAGGCTTTCAGCAGCAGTTGCGGCATGATGCCGACCATCAGCAATATCACCAGCGTGGATATCAAC
This sequence comes from Oceanococcus sp., assembly GCA_041601225.1. Lineage (GTDB taxonomy): Bacteria > Pseudomonadota > Gammaproteobacteria > Nevskiales > Oceanococcaceae > JBFIIN01. The sequence goes on along the minus strand of JBFIIN010000016.1, from coordinate 4,484 downwards.
AGGCCTTTGCTGCGGCGCGGCGTTGCGCGAATGTTGAGTGCGGCGAAGCTCAGGGTGACCGGCAGCAGTAACAGGCAGAATGCGCCGAGCACCGGCGAGCGCTTGAACGCGACCACGACGATGGCGCTGAAACAGCCCAGATTGATGAGCACGGTGGCTGCGAACAGCAGCGCGAGCAAATCCAGAAGCATGGCTGGCGAAACCCGGGCGCGCTGCGCTTAAAGCGCCATTGCGGCGTTATAGGTCAGGGCGAAGAGGGGCAGGGAAGACAGGACAAACACAGCGAAGCGCACCTCGATCTTGTTCCACAGCGCCTGGATCAGGCTGTGCAGCACGCGCAGTACCACATAGGCCCATGCCAGAGTCAGGTTGATGCCGTCTCCTTTGCCCAGGAGCGCCAGCGTCAGCGCAATAGCATAGAAAATGGTGGGCTGTTCCAGCAGATGGTTGTAGTTGTCGGCTTTCCAGCGCACCGCGGCTGGCAATTGGCTCATTTGCTCGCCACGTGGCAGCGTCGGATCCAGGCGCATGCGCGCGCGCTGAATGGCCGGAATGCGGGTGACATACATCCAGGCCCACATGACCAGGGTCCAGCCCACCAGGGCAACGACGGGAGCCACAATGGGACTGCTGGAACTCATCAATATCTCCGGAATGCTCGCGTAAGCCTAGTAAAGATCGGCGGCCAGTGAATCGCGTACGTTCTGCGGAACCCGCATATCCACCTGATACTGGGGATGATCGATTCCGGCCAGGATGTCAGCCCCGGATTTTACCGCCGCCACCATGGCCGGGGTCAGCTCAAAGCGCAAAAAATGGACCGACGCGGTCTTGTCGGGTGAACTGCGATCCAGGTCTTCGTTGGCGATGGGCGCGATGCGTTCGCAGCCTTCCACCTGCAGCCAGAGGGCGTCCTCGACTCCGATCAACTGCGCCAGTGCGGCGCGGCGCTCGGCCTCATTGCTGTATTCCAGCATGAAGGTGGCCTTCCAGTTGGCGCCGTCCGGAATCAGCGGATTGTAGACGTCCAGCTCCTCCTGGATGCCGGCGGCTTCGAAAATTTTTTCGATGCGCAACATTTCCTGAATTTGATACTGGACCGTGGTCATGTCCTCGAAGTACAGAGCCGCGTTGGCGCCCAGCGCCAGCCGCCGATTTTTCTTGTGGGCCATGACCTGCTGCCGGAACCGGGCACGTTCCTCGGCGTAAATTTCCAGGCTCATCAGATCGACGCGGCTCAGCTTTGGCATGCTTTGTTCACCTGGACTTTCAAATCCCGTAGGCCAGCCGCAGCAGGCTGATCGGGTGTTCGGGGGGCTGGCCCTCTTGCAGGCCGTTGGCGATGTGGTGGCCCGCCATGGCGCAATCGCTGCCGTAATGGTCGGCTTGGGATTCCTTGACCTGGCGCACCACGGGGCGGCCAATTTTCATGGCGTTGTCATGAAATTCGGCCTTGACCGCGTAGGTGCCGTCATGGCCGGAGCAGCGCTCGATGTCCGTCACCTGCGTAGCGGGGATCAGGCTCAACACGTCCTTGGTCTTGGGGCCGATCTTTTGCACCCGCTGATGGCAGGCCGCGTGATAGGTGACCTTGCCCAGGCCTTGCTTGAATTCCGTATTGAGCAGGCCGACCTTATGCCGAATCATCAGATATTCAAAGGGATCAAAAAAGGCCGCCTGGACCTTCTTGACCTGCGGATCGTCGGGATACATCAAGGGCAGTTCCTGCTTGAACATCAGCACGCAGGAGGGCACCAGGGCGGTGAGATCCCAGCCTTCGTCGACCAGCTGGGCCAGAACCGGAATATTCTCATTCTTGAGTTTCTCCACCGCGTCCAGATCGCCCAATTCCATTTTGGGCATGCCGCAGCAGCGTTCGCGTTCGGCCAGGCGCCAGGGAATCTGGTTGTGCTCCAGAACGGCTGCGAAATCTTCCGCGATGCCGGGTTCATTGCGATTGATGTAGCAGGTCGCAAACAGCGCCAGCTTGCCGGTGCTGCGACCGGCAGGCCGCGCTTCGGCTGAATTTTCCCGGCCTTTGAGCCGCGCGCGCGCCGAGCGGCTGGCGAATTCGGGCAGCCAGGCCTCGGCGTGGATGCCGGCGGCGGCCTGCAGCGCCTTGCGCGCCGGTTTGGTCTTGTTCACGGCATTGATGGTTTCGGCCACCACCGGTATGCCAGCCAGCGAGCCGACCACGTCAGTGCTGGTCAGCACTTTGTCACGCAGTTTGCTGCGGCCTTCTTTATGCCCCACCGCCTTGGCCCGCAGCATCAAATGCGGGAAATCCACATTCCATTCATGCGGCGGCACATAGGGGCACTTGGTCTGGTAGCAGAGGTCGCAGAGATAGCATTGATCGACCACCTTCCAGTAGTCGTCCGGATTCATCCCGTCCACTTCCATGGTCGTGGATTCATCGACCAGGTCGAACAAGGTCGGGAAGGATTGGCACAGGCTCACGCAGCGGCGGCAGCCGTGGCAGATATCAAAGACCCGCTCCATTTCCTTGAACAGAGCCGGTTTGTCATAGAACTCGGGCGCGTCCTGACCCAGCGGATGCCGGGTGGGCGCCTCCAGACTGCCTTCGCGCGGGGGCGTGGCCATCAGGCTTTCCTTGGCTCAGAAAAAACCCGGCGTACAGGCCGGGTTTTTCGGCTTATCAATCAAGCGTCGAGTTCGTTCAGCGCTTTTTGATAGCGGTTGGCATGCGAACGCTCGGCCTTGGCCAGGGTTTCGAACCAATCCGCAATCTCCTCGAACCCTTCTTCGCGGGCGGCCTTGGCCATGCCCGGATACATGTCCGTGTATTCGTGGGTTTCACCCGCGACAGCGGCTTTCAGATTCAGTTCGGTGCCGCCAATCGGCAAGCCCGTGGCCGGATCGCCAACCTTCTCCAGATATTCCAGATGGCCGTGGGCGTGTCCGGTTTCGCCTTCCGCGGTGGAGCGGAACAGCGCGGCCACATCGTTATAGCCTTCAACGTCAGCCTTGGCGGCGAAATAGAGGTAGCGACGGTTGGCCTGTGATTCGCCGGCGAAGGCGTCTTTCAAGTTCTGCTCAGTTCGTGAACCTTTCAGTTCCATGGTCCTTCTCCTCGTGACGGGTCCTGGCGCGCAGCGCCCATGAATTCGGGAGCCTAAGAATAGCCCAGCGGCGCGGCAATACAAGTGCCGCAGCCCGCACGCCAGTCAGAGAGGATCGGTCGCTTCCCGGGGCCGCTGCATATCCGATGCGAGACCTGCCGAAAGTTCGCTTCGACTCCGCAGGTTCGACGAATGCCCTGCAATCGCGTAGCATTTCAGCTTGCCGACGCCTGCTTGGAGTAACGCCGGCACCGGCGCCAATAAACGAAAACCATGCGCATGGTGACCGGAAGCAGCACGCTGATCCGGCGCAGCCGGAGAGCCAGATGTTGAAATTCGCCTTGAATGAGCGGCGCTTCCTGTCGTTCTGCGCCCACGTGCGGACTCCGGTCGCGGCGGTTCGCCCCACGCCGGCTCGGCGGCTGGGCCCCGCGCTGCGCGCACTCGCTGGCATGGCCCTGCTGTTTGCCGCCACCCCCGCACCCGCGCCGCCGGGACCCGGTGGCGGCGCACCGCCTCCACCGCCGGCCGTGCTGGACGTGCTGCACGAATTCAGCTCGCTTGGCCAAAATGCGCAAGGCGCGCTGTTTGAAGACAGCGACGGCAGTATCTACGGCACCACCGCTGAAGGCGGCACCAAGGGCAAGGGCACCATCTTTCGCATCAGCCCGGCGGGTGCGCGCACGGTGCTGGTGAACTTCGACGGCAGCAATGGCGCGAACCCGCACGCGGGTCTGGTCAAGGCCGGCGATGGCAATTTCTACGGCAGCACATTTCTCGGCGGCACCAGCGACTTCGGCACCCTGTTCCGGCTGAGCCCGGCCGGCGTGCTCACCACCCTGGTGCATTTCGACGGCAGCAATGGCAAGTTCCCCAGCCTGCGCTTGGCGCTGGCCGCCGACGGCCACCTGTACGGCACGACCCAGGGCGATCCTTCCGCGTTCGGCGGCAGCTTCTTTGGCAATTTTTACCGGTTCACCACCGCTGGCGTGCTGACCGTGCTGCACAGCTTCCCGGGCGGCCTCGACGGCGAGAACCCGACCGGCGTAATCCAGGCCAGTGACGGCAATTTCTATGGCGTGACACTCTACGGCGGATTCAAAGGCCGCGGCACGGCGTACCGCATGACGCCGACGGGAACGTTCACCCAGCTGATGGACTTTCATGGCGACAGCGGCCTGCCTTCCTATCCTCACGGACTGGTGGCTGAAGGCGCCGACGGCAACATCTACGTCGCAACCAGCGGTGGCGGGCCGTTATCCGGTTCGTCCGCGGGAATTTCCAAGATCGGAGTCGCCAATCCCGGTGACTCGGAAATTGAATGGCTGGTCGCTCATACAGTGGGTTCACCTTGGGGCCAGGGTGACTTCCCGAAGTTCGGACTGCTCGCTCACCCGGACG
>JBFIIN010000015.1:0-18418 GCA_041601225.1 Oceanococcus sp. | reverse complement strand
GGATGGACTCAGCCACCTATCCATGAAACAATGATCGGCTGTGATACAACGTGATTTTGTTCAACTTATTCTGAGACAGATTCCGCCGCCGTGAGGACCTCGCGTCCGTAAGCGGTGTCTCGCGTTTCCGATCTTGCAAGCCTGGCTGTACCGCCGGCCTGCGGATCAAGACATCACAGCCCCACCGCTTGCGATCATCGCCGCCGGTTCAGTTTGCGCTGAACGGCCGTTCATTTCGACCTGCGATCTCGCTTTCATGGCCCTTACTTCCAATTCCGCACCCGCGAAAAAACCCCAGTTCCTGTTGGGCCGCCCCGAGCCGACCGACGGATCCGCAGTGCACGCGCTCATCAGTCGGTGCCCGCCGCTCGATGAAAACTCGATGTATTGCAACCTGCTGCAATGCACGTATTTCGCGGAGACCTCCGCGACCGCAAGGCGCGGGGATCGACTGGTCGGCTTCGTATCCGGCTTGCGCGTGCCGCAGCGGCCCGAATCGCTATTCGTCTGGCAGGTCGCGGTTGCCGAGGATGCCCGCGGCTCCGGCCTGGGAAGGCAACTGATCCTGCACATTCTGGCGCGGGCCGCAAACCGGGATCTGCGCCGCATAGAAACCACGGTAACCCCCGCCAACGCCGCATCCCGCGCCATGTTTCTTGGACTCGCCAAGCAACTCGGCGCTCCGCTAGAAGAAAGCGTTCAGTTCGAAAGGCAACAGCACTTCGACGGCCACCACGACGATGAGATGCTGATGCAGATCGGCCCCTTCTCGCAGCCACCAGCAAGGCAGTGAAATGAAAATATTTGAAGAGATTGAATCCGAAGTTCAAAGTTACGCTCGCGCCTTCCCCCGGGTGTTCGACAAGGCGCAGGGTGAATTCCTGTACGACACGGAAGGACGTCAGTATCTGGATTTTCTGGCTGGCGCGGGCACCCTGAATTACGGCCACAACAGTCCTGCCCTCAAGCAGAGCCTGCTCGACTACGTGCAGCGCGATGGCGTGACCCACGGTCTGGATCTGCATACGGCGGCCAAGGGCGCATTCCTGGAAGCTTTCAACGAGAAGATCCTCAAGCCGCGGCAATTGGAATATGTCGTGCAGTTCACCGGCCCCACGGGCACCAACGCGGTGGAGGCGGCGATCAAGGTTGCGCGCAACGTCACGGGTCGAGCCAACATCGTGTCATTCACCAACGGCTTTCATGGCGTCACACTGGGCTCGCTGGCGGCGACCGGGAACGAGCATCATCGGGGCGCTGCGGGGGTCAGCCTGACCGGAGTAAGCCGTATGCCGTACGACGGCTATCTCGGGGACGACATCGACACAACAGCCTATCTAGACAAGGTCCTGTGCGATTCCAGCAGCGGCATAGACCTGCCGGCGGCGGTCATCGTTGAAACGGTCCAGGGCGAGGGCGGCATCAACTGCGCGAGCCTTTCGTGGCTCCGGAACCTGGCCGAGGTCTGCCGACGTCACGATGTGCTGCTGATCATCGACGACATCCAGGCCGGCTGTGGCCGGACCGGAACATTTTTCAGTTTCGAGAGCGCCGGGATCAAGCCCGACATCGTGACTTTGTCGAAGTCGCTCAGCGGCTATGGACTGCCGTTCGCGGTCGTGCTGATCCGTCCGGATCTGGACCAATGGCGGCCGGGCGAGCATAACGGCACCTTTCGGGGCAATAACCTCGCCTTCGTCACGGCCAAGGCGGCGATCGACCATTTCTGGTCCGACGACCGATTTCAGTCGCAGGTGCAGGGCAAGGGTGAGTACGTGGCCCGGCGTCTGCAGCAGATCGTCGACGCGTATGGTGAGGGCAACCTGACAACCCGGGGGCGCGGCCTGTTTCAGGGCTTGAATTGCGTGAGCGGGGATCTGGCAGGCCAGATTTCGCGGCAGGCCTTCAAGAAGGGCCTGCTCATCGAAACCAGTGGGGCTGACGACCAGGTTATCAAGTGCCTGTGCCCGCTGGTGATCACGCAAGACAATCTGGCGCACGGCCTCAACATCATCGAACAGAGCGTGGCAGAAGTGCTGGCCGGCGATACCGAGGTGCCCGCAGAGAATGACTTCTTCGCCGAGCGCGGCGTCCCCCTGAAGACCGTGGCCTGAGGGTTTCAATGTGATTGTCAGACAGCTGCATGAGGCCGAAACCGGGGACCGCCGCGTGGTTTCCACGGGCTGGGAAAGTACCCGCCTGCTGCTGAAGAGCGACGGCATGGGCTTTTCGTTTCACATCACCACGATATATGCCGGGGCTGAACTGCCCATGCATTACCAGAATCATCTGGAATCGGTGTACTGCATCTCTGGAGACGGCGAGGTGGAGTGCGAGGCCGACGGCCGGGTTTACCCGATTGCGCCGGGGACGATCTACGTCCTCGACCAGCATGACCGCCACGTGTTGCGGGCACGCACGGAGATGAAGATGGCCTGCGTGTTCAATCCGCCGCTGAACGGCAAGGAAGTGCACAACGCTGCCGGGGCTTACGAACTGGAAGCCGAGGAGATCATAGATTAAACCGGCGCACCGAATGACCCCCATCCCTTCCGATCTCGATGCCTCCCGTCCAGGCGGAGGTGCCATGGTCCGCTCATGGCATGGCCCATTGGACAAGTCAGCGATTTTTGCAAGTTTGATCGACAAGGACGAGCGTCGTGGATCTAGGGATCATGAGCAGCCAATGAGCGCCGGCGCGATGGGTCGGCCATGCTGCGCGCCCATGACCGGGCACATCGCCGCCCGAACTGTCGTAGCGACAGTGGCAGCATGAAAAATCACACCGTTGAGAAAATCGGCGGCACCTCCATGGCGGAATTTGCGGCCATTCGCGACAACGTCATTCTGCCTCCAAACCGCAAGCCCGCACCCTACGATCGCATTTTCGTGGTCTCGGCCTATGCCGGCATCACCGATCTGTTGCTTGACCACAAGAAGACCGGCAAGCCCGGGGCCTTCGCGCTTTTCGCCAATGCGGATGAGCGGGCGGACTGGCAGGCGGCGCTGGAAAGCGTCCGGGCCCGCATGCGCAGCATCAATGAAAGCCTGTTTCGTGATGAAGTTCTGTTGCGGCGCAGCCTGGATTTCATCGGGGATCGCCTCAACGATGCGCAGTGCTGCCTGCAGGACCTGCAGCGCCTGTGCCAGCACGGTCATTTCGAGCTAGTGAGCCATCTGCAGACCGTTCGCGAAATGCTCGCCAGCCTGGGCGAGGCCCACAGCGCCTGGAACCTGACGCAATTGCTCAGGCAGGAAGGGGTGAACGCGCGCTTCATCGATCTCACCGGCTGGAACGCCGAGGTTCAGATGCCACTCGATGAGCGCATTGCACAGGCCTTCGCCGATGTGGACATCACCCGCGAATTGCCGATCGTCACCGGTTATGCGCATTCCGCGGATGGCCTGATGGCCCGTTTTGATCGCGGCTACAGTGAAATGACCTTCAGCCGCATCGCGGTTCTGACCGGGGCCCGTGAGGCGATCATTCACAAGGAGTACCACCTGAGCAGCGCTGATCCGCGCCTGGTCGGCGTGGACCAGGCCGTGCCAATTGGGCGCACCAATTACGATGTCGCCGATCAGCTGGCGAACCTTGGCATGGAAGCGATTCACCCGCGGGCGGCCAAGGGGCTGCGCCGCTCCGGAATTGCGTTGCGGGTCAAGAACAGCTTCGAACCCGAGCATGGTGGCACGCTGGTGACCGCCGACTATGTCAGTGCCAAGCCCTGCGTCGAGATCATCGCGGGCCGGCGCAACGTGTACGCGGTCGAATGTTTCGACGCGGATATGGCCGGCGCGGTGGCGAGCCACGACATGGAATTGCTGGCCGAAATACGGCGCTTCAAGGCCCCGCTGATCACCAAGGATGTCAATGCCAACACGGTGACCCACTATCTGGGCACCAATCTCAAGACCGTGCGCCGGATCCGCCGTGCGATTGAAGAAAAGTTCCCGGAGATGGAAATTCAGATTCGCAAGGTGGCGGTGGTTTCGGCGATCGGCAGTGACATGCAGGTGCCGGGGATGCTCGCCAGGACGGTGGACGCGTTGGCCGCTGCCAAGGTCGATATCTTGGCCGTGCACCAGGCCATGCGCCAGGTGGACATGCAGTTCATCGTCGATGAGGCCCAATACGAGACCGCGGTGAAAAGTCTGCACCGCTGCCTTGTCGAAACCCAGGGTCACGGCGAAGCGATTTGCGCGGCCTAGCCGGCCCCCGGAACCAACCATGATCCTGAGCTTTCTCCTCTGTCTGGGCATTTTTTTCAGTATCGGCCTCAGCTCGCTGCGCAAGGCGACCGGCAGCAAACAGGACTATTACCTGGCCAGCCAGGGTGTGGCGCCGTGGCTGGTCGGCTTGTCGGCGGTGGCTACCAACAATAGCGGCTACATGTTCATCGGGGTTATCGGGTACACCTACACCACTGGCCTGGCTTCGGTCTGGCTCATGCTTGGCTGGATTTTCGGCGACTTTCTGGCTTCCATGGTGGTTCATCGCCGGCTGCGGGATGCAGCCGAAGAAACCGGCGAGATGAGCTATGTCGGCGTCCTGAATCATTGGGGCGGAGCACCGAGCGTGGCCTGGCAACGCTTCGGCGGCGCCCTTTCCATCCTGCTCCTGCTGGCCTATGCCGGCGCCCAGTTCGTCGCTGGCGGGAAAGCCCTGCAGGTGCTGTTCGACTGGCCCGCCTGGGCCGGAGCCGTAATCGGCGCGGTGATCGTCAGTCTGTATTGCATGGCCGGCGGCATCCGGGCCTCGATCTGGACCGATGCGGCACAATCGCTGGTCATGATCGTCGCCATGGGATTGCTGCTGCTCGCAGCCACCAATGCCCTGGGCGGACCGCTGGCGGCCGTGGACGCCATGGCGCAGGTGGATGGCTTCCTCGACTGGTTCCCCCGCGATCTGGCCTTCCCGGGCTTGACGGGTGGCCTGGTGTTCGCGCTGAGCTGGATGTTTGCGGGACTGTCGGTGATTGGCCAGCCCCACATCATGGTGCGCTTCATGACCCTGTCGGACAGCAGCAGCATGCTGCGGGCGCGGGTCTGCTATTACCTGTGGTTTACCGCGTTCTATGCGATGGCAACCGGAGTCGGCCTGCTGGCGCGGGTCTACCTGAGTGACCCGGCGGCCTTTGATGCCGAGCTGGCCCTGCCCACGATGGCCGTGGAGCTGTTGCCGCCGTATCTGGTCGGGTTGATCCTGGCCGGCATCTTCGCGGCCACCATGTCCACCGCCGATTCGCTGGTGCTCAGCTGCTCGGCCGCGCTGACCCACGATCTGCTGCCCACGCGCGTGGAACACACGGCTCTGCTCAAACTTGCGACCCTGGCATTGACGGCCGTCGCCCTGCTCTGGGCGCTGTTCAACAGCCAGTCCGTGTTCGCTCTGGTCATTTTGGCCTGGTCCGGGCTGGCGTCGGCTTTCGCGCCTGTGCTACTGATCCGGGTTTGCGGCGGACGACCGTCGGGCTGGCTGATGCTGGCCATGAGTGGCGCGGGCCTGGGCGCGGCGCTGGCCTGGCGCGGGGCGGGACTGCAGGGCGCGGTTTACGAAGGCATGGCCGGCATTCTGGTGGGCCTGGGGGTATTTCTGATCGGCCATTTGCTGGCGCCAGCCAGGGCCAAAGCGACGCCGAGCGAACGCTGAACCACAGTCGCGACGGAGCCCTGGCGAGGGGCGCGGGTCCTTACACGTCAGTCGCCGCCTGATTCCCGGGCCAGACCACCGACCACCGCCTGCCCGACGCCGCGCGGGTCAGACGCCGCATCGAGAATCTGGTACTTCCAATCCCAGATGACCACCTGCATATTTCCGTAGCCGCGGGCGGATTCCTTGAGGCTGTGCCCGCGCTTTTCCAGCACCTGCCGTTCGTAGGGCGAGAGTGCGCCCGCCTCATAAAAGATCTGATCGGGCAGATACTGGTGGTGGAAGCGTGGGGTGCTGACCATGGCCCTGGCATCCGCACCGTCCATGAAGTCCAGGATGCCCAGCATCACCATGGTGATGATGCGACTTCCACCCGGCGTGCCGACCAGCGCCAGGCGATCGCCATTGCTGACGAAACTGGGGCTCATGCTGGACAGCATGCGCTTGCCGGGAGCAATGGCGTTGGCCTGGCCACCGACTAGGCCATAGAGATTGGCCTCCCCCGGCTTGGCCACGAAATCGTCCATTTCGTTATTCAGCAGCACACCGGTGCGCGGCACCATGAAGGCCGCGCCCAGCGGGTAATTGATCGACAGAGTGGCTGCGACCCGGTTCCCCTCCGCGTCGAGAACCGAGAAGTGGGTGGTATTGCGCCCTTCGCCTGCCGGCGCCGGTCCCGCGCCCAGGCTTGCGCTCGGGGTGGCCCGCTTGAGGGACAGGTCGGCTCGCAACTGTTCCGCATGCGTCTTGCGCAGCAATCGGCCACTGGGCACCTCGACGTAGTCGCTGTCGCCCATATACAGGGCACGATCCCGGTACGCCCGGCGCCAGGCTTCCACCAGCAGATGTTTGCGGTTGACCGGATTGAGCTTGGCCCAATCGTAGCCCGCCAGCATGTTGAACACCTCGCCCATCACCAGACCACCCGAGGATGGCGGGGGCGCGGTGACGATCTGAAAGCCCTGAAACTCCAGGATGACTGGCGGACGCTCCCTGATGCTGTAGGCCCGCAAATCCGCGCGTGACCAGATCCCGCCCGCAGCCTGCACACCATCGACCAGGTCGCGGGCGTAGTCGCCGCCATAGAAAGCGTCCTTGCCGTGCGTCGCAATGCGCTCCAGAGTCCTGGCCAGATCCGGCTGCACCAGTTGCTGACCCTCCGCCAACGCTGATCCGCCGGGCAGAAACACCGCGGCGGCCGCGGGTTGGCGAGCCAAATCGGCCTGCCGGAACTGGATCGCCCGCGCCAGATTCGCATCCACCTCGAATCCGTCTGCGGCATAGGAGATAGCCGGAGCCAGGCTGCGGGCCAGACTCATCCGCCCATACTGTTTGGTCAGATGGTCCAGCGCGGCCGGAATACCCGGAATGCCTGCGGCCTTGGGGCCGGCCCGCAAATCATCCTTGACCACCTCGCCCTGCGCATCCAGATACATGTCGGCGGTGGCAGCGCCCGGCGCACGCTCGCGGGCATCCACAAATATCTTGTAGCCGTCGTCAGCCCTGTGCAGCAGATAGAAACCGCCCCCACCCAAACCCGAACCCGCAGGCTCGGTGACGGCCAGCGCTGCGGTGATCGCGACCGCCGCATCAAAGGCGTTGCCCCCGGCCTGCAAAATCTCTTCGCCGGCCGCCGTAGCCAGCGGATGCGCCGTGGCAATCGCATAGCCCGGCGGCAGCTGCGCCGCGAATGCCGGCGCAGCCAGTGCGAGGAACAGAGCAACAACAAGGCGTTTCATGAGGACTGGCGCCGTCGCTTGACCGCGCGCATCACCGACTCGGGCACGAGATCATCGATATCCCCCCCCAGCTGCGCGATCTCTCTTACCAAGGTCGACGAAATATGCGCGAACTGTGGCGAAGGGGCCAGAATCACGGTATCCAGATCGGGTTTGAGATGACGGATCATTTGCGCCATTTGCGCCTCGTAATCGAAATCCGAAACGTTGCGGATACCACGCACCAGGACGTTGATGCCCTGCTCAGCGGCGAAGTTGACCGTCAGTCCGGTAAAGCCTCGAACCGAGACATTGCCAAGATGGGCCAGCGACTCTGTCGCCAGCGCCACGCGCTCTTGCAGATCGAACAAGGGATTCTTCGCGCTGCTGGAGGCGATCGCCACGACAACTTCGGAGAACAGGACCGACGCCCGTTCAATCATGGCCGCATGGCCCAGCGTGATGGGATCAAAAGTGCCGGTGTACGCGGCTTTAACGTTCATTATCATATTCCAGTAGCCGGTAAGCGACCGCGCCGGCCTGACGAAAACGGAGTTCACGCCATTGAGTGGACCAGTCGGGACTGTACTGTGCTGGGGTTTCCACGTACACCTTGTGCTCAGGCGCCAGATGCCCGGGCAGAACAGCCAGAATGGGCGCCCAGGCCCGCGCCGCGAAAGGGGGGTCGAGAAACACGATATCGAAACGCCCGGGGTTGCTGCGCAGGAAATCCAGCGCCGCGCCGGACCTTATCTCGATCCCATCGGCCTGCAGGGCCGCACAGCTGCTCTGCAGGGCGGCCACCGCGCGACGGTTCGTTTCCACCAGGGTAACCGCCGCGGCTCCCCGCGACCGGGCCTCCAGACCCAGTGCGCCGGTTCCCGCGTAGAGATCCAGGCAGCTAGCCCCCGGCAGCCACGGACCCAGCCAGTTAAACAGAGTTTCACGCATGCGATCCCCGGTGGGCCGCAGGCCCGGCACAGAGGCGATGGGCAACCGGCGCCCGCGCCATTGACCGCCAATGATGCGCAAGCTGCCCTTAGCGGCCACGGCCCGGCTCAGACCTGGGTGCCGCCGATGGTCAGGGCATCGATTTTCAGGGTCGGCTGACCCACGCCCACCGGCACGCTTTGCCCATCCTTGCCGCACACGCCGATGCCGGCATCCAGCTCCAGATCGTTGCCGACCATGCTGACCCGGCGCAGCGCTTCCGGGCCATTGCCGATCAGGGTCACCCCCTTGACCGGTCGCGTGATTTTTCCGCTCTCAATGAGATAGGCCTCCGAGGCACTGAACGTGAAATTGCCGGAAGTGATGTCCACCTGACCGCCTTCAAAATTCTTGGCGTAGATGCCCCGATCCACGCTTGCAATGATCTCATCGGGCTCGCTCTGACCGGCCAACATGTAGGTATTGGTCATGCGCGGCATGGGCAGATGTGCGAAGGATTCACGACGACCATTTCCGGTGCAGGCGACCCCCATCAGGCGCGCGTTGAGCTTGTCCTGCATATAACCTTTGAGCACGCCGTTTTCGATCAGCACGGTGCAATTTGTCGGCGTGCCCTCATCGTCCACTCCAAGCGACCCGCGGCGCTGCGGCAAGGTGCCATCATCCACCACGGTGCACAACGGAGAGGCCACCATTTCGCCGATCTGGCCGCTGTAAACCGAGGTGCCCTTACGATTGAAATCGCCTTCCAGGCCATGGCCTACGGCCTCGTGCAGCAGCACGCCCGGCCAGCCCGGACCCAAGACCACCGGCATGGTGCCGGCAGGCGCGCTTTGCGCATCCAGACGCAGCAGGGCGATACGCACCGCCTCGCGCGCAAAGTCCTCCGGCTGGTGACGCCGCAGGAATTCGTCGTAACCATAGCGTCCACCGCCACCCGCGCTGGCCTGCTCGCGCTTGCCGCCACGCTCGACCACGACCGACACATTGACCCGCATCAGGGGTCGTACGTCGCCACACAGGGTGCCGTCGGCAGCGGCGACCAGCACATATTCGTAACTGGCCGCGGCGGAGGCCATTACCTGGACCACCGCGGGATCGGCCGCCCGCGCGGCAGCATCCAACCGGCACAGAATCTCCAGCTTCGCCGCCTCGTCCAGGGACAGGATCGGGTTGTCGGCGCTGTACAGTTCATGCCCCGGGTTGCGGCTCCAGGCCTGCACCCGAAAAGCCCGACCGGTCTGGGCGATGGCGCCAGCCGCGGCGCTGGCCTGATCCAGAGCGGGCCGCAACAGCTCGTCGCTGTAGGCAAAGCCGGTGGCCTGCCCGCTTACCGCCCGCACTCCAACGCCCTGCTCGATGCCAAAACCGCCAGACTTGACTATGCCATCTTCCAGCATCCAGCTTTCGCTGCGCTTCGACTGAAAATAAAGGTCGGCCGCGTCCACGCCCGGTCTCATCAGACCGTGCAGTATCTGTTCGAGATCGCTGGCGGCCAGCTCGGTCGGCGCGAGGAGTTTGTCTTCGGCCAAGGCCAGAGCATGCGTATTCATACGAGTATTCGATGTTCCAAACAGGGGAAAGTGCCACGCAACTTGCGCAAGCGCTCAAGGTCCAGCGCCATCAGCGCCATGCCGGGACCCACGTTGCAGATCGCGCAATCCTGGCCCCAAGGGTCGATGATCATACTATGGCCGTAGGTGCGCCGGCCGCCCGGGTGCTCGCCCCCCTGATTGGGAGCCACCACATAGGCCAGGTTTTCGATGGCCCGGGCGCGCAGCAGGACTTCCCAATGCGCAGCACCGGTGCGCTGCGTGAAAGCCGCGGGCACGAACAGGATATCGGCAGCCCCCAGGGCCCGATACAACTCGGGAAAACGCAGATCGTAGCAGACGCTCAAACCCAGCCGCAGGCCTGCAACATCGACAGCCACGGGAGCAGTCCCGGGTGCGATGGTCGCGGATTCCCGGTAATCCTCGCCGTTGGTCAGGGTGACATCGAACAGATGCATCTTGTCGTAGCGCGCCAGCCGCTCGCCCTGTGGGCCGTACAACAAGCTGGCGGCGCGCACCCGGCCTGGCCGGGCATCCCGCAGCGGTATTGTGCCGCCCAGCAGCCAGACGCCGTGGCGGGTCGCCTGCCCGCCCAGAAAGTCTTGCAGGGGCCCCTTGCCATCAGGCTCGGCATAAGCCAATTTGTCAGTCTCGGAGGCGCCCATGCAGGCAAAATTTTCCGGCAGGGCGATCACATCCGCGCCGGCCGCCCGGGCCTCCGCAATCAGGGCCGCAGCCGCCCGCAGATTCGCCCCGACATCGGCTCCGCTGACCATCTGAATGGCCGCCGCGCAGTGTGGACTCATTGGCCCTCCTTGGTCACCACGGGGTTGTCCCAGGTTCCACCCAGGTGATAACTCAGCTGCCCGACCTGATCCAGGGGCTTGTCCAGCAATTCCTGCGCGAACAGCGCAAACAGGCCCGCCGCCGGCCCGCCCAGCACCGTCGCCGCCAGAGTTACGCCCGAACTCAAGCCCGGATAGATGGTGATGGTTTGATCATAGTCGCGATCCGACAGGCCCACCCGGCCCCGCGCCTCCATTTTCAAGGACGGACCCTCGACGACAATCCCGTCGGTGAGCGCCTGCCCATCGGCAATCTGAAAGCGCCCTTTGATCTTGTCGAAGCGCAGCCCCGTATCGACCACGTCCCGGAAGTCCAGGAAGAAGCGCCGCGGCAGGGCGTTGAAGCTGAGCAGACCCAGCATTCGCCCGGCGCCAGGCTCTACGGTCAGCAGCTGACCATCCCGAAAGGTGATTCCCAGGTCCCCACTCATATTGGCGATCTGCAGCCCCTCCGGTGAGGGACTCCATTGCAGATGGCCGTTGATCTGACCCCGGGCCGCGCGGATGTTTTCCTGGTAACCAAAGGCCGCCAGCCAGAACGCAAAGCGCTCGGTGTCCATCGCGATATCGACCCGGGCCTGACTGCCGCGCTCATCCATCAGCCAGTCGCCGGTCAACTGCACCCGCGGTCGGTCAGGATTGCCGAAGCGCAGGTGTTTGATCGTGACCCCTTCGGCGACCGGCTCCAGGCGCAAGCCCATACGGCCGAGGGGTTCATCATTGAGAATAAAATTCTGAACCGCCAGTTCGAGTTGCGGGAAGCGCCGTGGATCCACCTGCTCTTCGGCGCTTTCATTGGGCAGCCAGTGCCAGCGCAGACGATCGAATTCCAGGTTGACCTCGCCACGCGCGCTCGCCTGGACCCGGGGCCAGCGCAGACGGCCCTGGACGTCAGGGCCGCTCAGGGCCATCAGCCACTGCCGATTGTCCGCGGTGAGCTGGATCCGGGTTTCGCCGAGGATCTGACCAAATGCAGCAAGCTGCCGCGCGCTGAGCACCATGCCGCCAAAGCGCAATCCGTCCTGGCCGCCAATACTCGTCACAAAATCGAACCATTCCCCGAACACGAGCCGATCCAGCGTACCGTCGACCCACAAGCCCGGCGCCGCCGCCGGCGGCGCGGGTTCGGGCCCAAGGTGCAAATGCGCTGCGTCCAGGGCCTGACCATCGGCCTGGAATTTCAGATACATGTTGAGTTGATCGCCCAGAGCCACAGTCATTGCCCGACCACCCAGCGCGGCGGGGTCGATACTCACCTCCAGCGCCCGACTCGCTTCTGCGGCCTTAGCAAACGGGGCCGGCAAATTCAGGGCCGTGCCGACCAGATCGGAACGCACGATTATCGGCTCCGGCTGGACCCCGCCAAACGCCATGCTGACCTGCCAGTCGCTCTTGCCCTGGGTGCGCTCGCATAACCAGGCCGGCACGCTCCAGTCAGTCCCGTGGCGCCGCAGATCCATGCGCGTGTGCGCCTTGAGCCGAGTCGTGCCGGCATCCGCCGTCAGGTCCACTTTAAAGCTTTGATTCGCCAGTTTAGCGGTTAGACCACGCCCGGATAGGCCGCTCTCGTCGATCGTGAATTCACCCCGAATGCCGGCAATGGCTTCCGGCCAGTAGCTGGTCTTCAAACGGACACCTGCGAACTTTGCCCGCCCCTTGAAGCGCGTACGGCTCAGCTGCCTGAGCGGCAGCTGCAGGTCCAGGTGGAAATCCGCGGGTCCAGCGAGCGCCAGGGAGGCGACCAGATCCTGATAACGCGTCCGCAAAGGAGAATCTTCCAGGGTGCCAAACAGGTCCCCGGCATCGCCGCTGACATCAGCCGACAGCACGATGAGATCGCGCTTCAGGTCTGCCATATAGGCCCGCGCCGCGGAAATCGTGGCGCCGTGGATTTCTCCATGCGCCGCGGTGACGGTCAGTTCACGCCCTTCGATCAGCAGCCGGGCATCCACGCCGGTCACCCGGGGCCAATCTTCGGCATAGCTCAGGTCCACATTCTGCAGCTCGAGCTCGACCCGGAAGACACCACCGCCATCGGCATACGGAAATCTGCCGAGCGGGCCGGCCAGATGCACCAGGCCGTGCGGCACACGCGCGCTTTCGACAGCTCGGCTGAGCCAGTCACGCAGACTCGGTGGCCAGCTCAAGGGCTGGTAGGCCAGCCAACGGCGGGGGTCCTCGCTGGCCAGTTCCAACTTGATGTCCACCTGCGGATCCGCCCCGGTCAGGATATCGAGGCGACCGTCGGCGTTCAGGCCCATGGCTTCCAGCGCCATCTGCGTGCTCTGCAGCCGCCAACGCTCGCCTTCCCGACTCCAGCGCAGATCCGCATTTAAACGGTCTGCGACCAGCGGCTGGGCAAAGACGGTAGGCGATTCAACACGCAGATTCGCGCTGTCCACGCGCAATCTGCCCTGTGCGGATCCCGCCGAAATCTCGCCACTTAATCCCGCCACACCCGGCCAGGCCGCCCTGGCCTGCCAGCTCACATCCCGTAGCTGGGCGGTGAGCTCGGGCACCTCGAGCTGACCGGTCTGAAACTGGGCGACCAGGGCGCTGACATCGCCCGTCGGATTCAGTTCGCGCAGGAGTTCGGCGCCCTCCCGGGGCAGTAGCGCCCCCCAGACGAGCAGATCCTGCAAACGCAGAAAACTCGCGCTCAGCGCGACCCGCCACCCGGCACCCTGGGGGCGAAAATCCAGCGCGGCCGCCGACTGCGGCCAATCGCCCGCCGGCCCCGACAGCTCCAGTTCGGTCAGGTCCAGCCGCCAGCCACCTCCGACACGGAGAAGCTGAAAATTCGCCGCCGCGCGCTCGTGGGCGAACTCAGGCTCAGCCAGTGGGCGAGGCTGGCGCACCACCATCCGCCCACGGGCCTGATCCAGACCGGCGTCACCCCAGCTCAACTCCAGATTCAGGGACTGCACCTCGCCGGTCACCGCCGGCAGGTCGGGAAACCACGCACGCAGTTCGCTCCAGGGAAACCAGCGCCGCAGCGCGACGCTCGCGGTACGAGGTGGCCACGCCATCCTCTCAAACAGCGCGCTGACTTCGGCGCGCCCAGGTCCGGCATCAAATTCCAGCTGACCCACGCGGAGTTCGAAGCCCTCGCCGCGCGGCCGCGCCCACAGGTCGAGCCGATCCAGAAATCGATCGGGGAGATCGTGCGACGTATCGCGCCAGATCAGCGTGGCATCGCGCACGACAACCTCGCCAATATCCAGCAGACGATTGGCCAGTTTCTGAACATCGGCCACCTTGCCGCGCCCCTGCAGACCCGCCAGGCTCAATCCGGACTCATCGCGCACCACGGTCACGGCCGGACCAATCAGGGATACCCGAGCAGGAGTCGGGTCGGCCGTAAGCAGACGGTGTACCGCAAATCCCAGCTGCATCTCATCGAGCTGGATAAAAGCTCCGGTGTCGGCCCCAATGATCAGCTCGCGCAGCACCAGGGTGGGGTATACGCCGCGCCAGGCCAGATCCATGTCGGCGATGGCGACTTTGCTGCCCAGCAAGTCGCCGACCCAGTCGGCCAGCGCCTGACGATAATCCGGGGCCACCTGCACGGCAATCCGGAACAGGCCCACGCCAACCCCGAGCAAAACCAAACTTGTCGCCAGTGTGCCGACACTCCAGGTCCAAATCCGTCGCTGCCAGCGTTTCATTCCGGCGTCGCCACACGCGCTCCGGCCGCAGCTGACGGACCGGGGTTCAACACGGCTTTGTCGACCACTATGACACGGCTCTAGAGTGGAACCACGTCGTAGGAATCCGGCAGATATTGCGCCTCGGCCTGCAGACGGATCGGTTTATGCACCAGCTCTTCCAGCTCGGCCAGACCCGTGGATTGCTCGTCCTGCAACTGGCTGATGACGTCCGGATGGGCCAGCACCCGATATTCGCTCGCGTCGAACTGGCGCGCGGTACGGCGCAACTCCCGAAAAATCTCGTAACACACCGTTTCCGCCGTTTTCACCATGCCGCGTCCATTACAAGTGGGACAGGGCTCACAGAGTATTCGTTCCAGACTCTCGCGGGTGCGCTTGCGGGTCATCTCGACCAGACCCAGCGGCGACAGCGGACAAATCACCGTCTTGGCATGGTCACGAGCCAGTTCCTTGGCCAGAGCCTGCAGGACCTGTTCACGGTGCGTCTCGTCGGCCATATCGATAAAGTCGATAATGATGATGCCGCCCAGATTGCGCAGACGCAGCTGGCGCGCGATGGTTTGCGCCGCCTCAAGATTGGTCTTGAAAATCGTTTCTTCCAAATTCCGGTAACCCACATAGGCTCCGGTGTTCACATCCACCGTGGTCATGGCTTCGGTCTGGTCGAAGATCAAATGGCCGCCGGATTTCAAGGGCACCTTGCGGTCGAGCGCGCGCTGCAGCTCATCCTCGACTCCGTAGAGGTCAAAAATGGGCGCCGGGCTTTCGTGCAATTCCACGCGATCTACCGCCTCAATGACAAAGCGCCGTGCAAATTCGACGCATCGGCGCCAACCTTCGGCATCATCAATGCGGACTCGCTCGACATCCGTGCCGATCAGGTCACGTAGGATGCGCATGACCAGAGGCAGGTCGCCATGCACCAGGTCTCCCGGCTCGGCCGTCGTGGCCGCGGCCTGGATGGAGCTCCACAGCTTGTGCAGGAATTCGACGTCGGCTCGCATGTCCTCGCATGCCACGCCCTCGCCAGCCGTGCGCACGATAAAGCCGCCCTCGCAGCCGGTATCGGCAATCAAGCCCGCTATGCAGTCCTTGAGCCGATTGCGCTCCGCCTCGTCCTCGATTTTGGCCGACACCCCGATATGTTCGCTGTACGGCAAGAACACCAGGTAACGCGAAGGAATGCTCAGCTGCGTGGTCAGTCGCGCGCCCTTGCTGCCCAGGGGCTCTTTGATGACCTGCACCAGCACCTTTTCACCGTCGGCCAGCAATTCGCGGATTGCGGGCTCGACTCGGACGGTGTCGCCATTGGCGTGACATTGCACATCCGAGGCGTGCAAGAAAGCCGTGCGGTCCAGACCCACCTCCACAAAAGCAGCCTGCATGCCCGGCAGTACGCGCTCAACCTTGCCCATATAGATATTGCCGACCAAGCCATGGCGCGACGATCGCTGGACGAAAACCTCCTGCAGTACACCCTGCTCGACCAGGGCCACCCGCGTCTCCTGGGGGCCGATATTGACCAGAATTTCGTTACTCACGCAGCGGCCTCAAGCGCTGGCGGTTCCAGACCCGCAGAACGCAGCAATTCGACCGTTTCGCAAAGGGGCAAGCCCACCACACCGCTGTAGCTCCCCTGCAATTCGGCCACAAAAACACCCGCCAGACCCTGTATGGCGTACCCACCCGCCTTGTCCTGCGGTTCACCCGTGGACCAATAGGCCAGGGCCTGATCCCTTCGGATTCGGCCGAAGCGAACCCGGGTTCGCGACAGCGCCAACTTGGCGCCGCCGGCCCGGTGCAGGCATACGGCGGTCAGAACCTCATGCCAGCCATCCGCCAATTGCAAGAGCATGTTTACTCCATCGTCCTGATCCAGCGGCTTGCCAAGCACCTGGCCGGCCTGGCACACCAGCGTATCCGCAGCAAGCACGATCTGACGACCAGGGGCCAGGGCCGCGGCCTTCGCGCGCGCAAGTCGTTCCACCAGGGCGGCAGCGGACTCGTCCGGCAGGGGCGTCTCGTCGATTCCGGAACCGCGATGCGCAAAGCGATAGCCGAGGCGCGACAGCATCTCGATCCGGCGGGGCGAATTGGAGGCCAGCAGAAATTGGTCCGTCATCTTTGAAGTGTCTGTGCTCATGGGTTCAGGAGCAAGCCGAGCCTGGATTCAAGCGCGATGGTAAGGGTGACCATTGAGCAGGGACCAGGCCCGGTACAGCTGTTCGACCAGCACGACCCGCACCAGCCCATGGGGCAGGGTCAGGGCCGACAGTGACCAGCATTGGTCTACCTGGTCGCGCAACTGCGGGCTATGGCCGTCCGCACCACCGATCAGCAGGGCCACATCACGCCCGTCCATGCGCCAGTCCGCCAGGGCCCGGCTTAACTGTGGGGTATCCCAGTGCTTGCCGCGTTCATCCAGAGCGATCCGTCGCTCGCCGTTGCGACAGGCTTTGAGCAGAATTTCCGAATCCGCCTGCTGCAAATCGGCTGGCCGCTGCCCCGCCTTACGGGGGGCGGCCGCCAAGGGCACCACCTCCACCGGGCATTCCCGCGTCATGCGCTGCAGGTACCCGTCCACGCCCTCCTGCATCCAGCCAGGCAGACGGCTGCCGATGCACAATACACGCAGGCGCATACCGCCTCACGGGGTGGTCAATGCGGGATTTCTCGCCTGCAGATCGTCAGGCTCCGCCAATGACCAGAGTTTCTCCAACTGGTAGAAGGCGCGGGCCTGCGCTTGCATGATGTGGACAACCACCGAGCCCAGATCCACCAGCACCCATTCGGCCTCCTGCAGGCCCTCGATCGAGGGTTTTGCATTGGCTTCCTTGGCCGCGCGCACCACCGCATCAGCAATGGATTTCACATGTCGGCCCGAGGTCCCGCTGCAGATCAGCATGTGATCTGTAATTGTTGTGAGATTTCGGACATCAAGCAGCACCACGTTCTGCGCCTTGATGTCCTCTACTGCAGCGACGGCCAGATCCAGCATCGGATCGGCCGGACTAGCGGATATGTCCGTCACCCAGCACCACGTATTTTTGTGTCGTTAAACCTTCCAGGCCCACCGGACCACGGGCATGCAACTTGTCCGTGCTAATTCCGATCTCCGCGCCCAGCCCGTATTCGAACCCGTCAGCAAAGCGGGTCGAGGCATTGACCATCACCGAGCTGGAATCCACTTCTCGCAGGAAACGTCGGGCCCGGCTGTAATCCTCGGTCACAATCGATTCGGTGTGCTGCGAACCGAACTGGCGGATATGGGCCATCGCAGCATCCATATCGGCCACGACGCGCACCGCCAGAATTGGCGCCAGATACTCCGTGGCCCAATCCTCCGCGCTGGCCGCCTGCAGGCCAGTCACCAGTTCACGACTGCGCTCACAACCGCGCAATTCCACCTCAGACTGGCGAAACCGCGTGCTCAGTTCCGGCAGCAGGCTGGGAGCTATGCCCTCGGCAATCAACAGGGTTTCCATCGTGTTGCAGGTGCCATAACGCTGTGTCTTGGCGTTGACCGCGATCGCAAGCGCCTTTTCAGGATCGGCCGCGTCATCGATGTAGACATGGCAGATACCATCCAGATGCTTGAGCA
The DNA here is from genome assembly GCA_041601225.1 of Oceanococcus sp. GTDB lineage: Bacteria > Pseudomonadota > Gammaproteobacteria > Nevskiales > Oceanococcaceae > JBFIIN01. The sequence continues at coordinate 426 of JBFIIN010000015.1, read as the reverse complement.
CGGGCACGCGCGCATGCTCTGCGACATAGGCCACCAGGCCCTTGCCACCGCGCGGCACGATCATGTCCACCGAATCGGACATGCTCACCAGATGACCCACCGCGGCGCGGTCAGTCATATCCAGCACCTGCACCGCATCGGCGGGCAATTCAGCCGCCCTCAAGGCCTGCGCAATACAGGCTCCGATGGCCAAATTCGAACGCAGGGCTTCAGAGCCCCCGCGCAAGATCGTGGCGTTGCCGGATTTCAGACACAACGCAGCGGCGTCAACCGTCACATTCGGGCGGGACTCGTAGATAATCCCGATCACGCCCAACGGCACCCGCATGCGACCCACCTGGATGCCGGAGGGCCGGTAGCGCAAATCAGTGATTCCGCCAACCGGATCATCCAGGGCCGCAATCTGGCGCACCCCTTCGGCCATGG